>SHWN01000088.1 GCA_009693795.1 Acetobacteraceae bacterium | reverse complement strand
GAGGTGGTGGAGGAAAACCGCGTGCGCTTGCAGGCGGCACAGGCGGAAGTGGTGCGGTTGGAGGCGGCGCTGCAACGGATCGGCTGAGATCGGTCGGTTATCCCATTGCTCTCTGTTGTGTGATCGAACAAATCGATCGAACCGGGAATAATTCGATGACCTTGTGCGTCTTCGAAACAGGCAGAAGAGCAAGGAGCTCGGATCGAACAAACGTGATGGATTGTCACAAAATATCGAGTTGAACCGCGTTTTTCTGGCTCAAATCAGTCGTCCTGTATCGTAATGACCTTCTGGTCTTCGGGGGCGGCGTCTGACCTGTCTGCAATAGGGCTGCAGCACAAAGGACCTCATCATTTCGTCTCGTATTCTTCGCGCGGCCCCTACCGGAGGAGGCTTCAGTCTGGCCATTCCGCTGGCGATGGCCGCTCCGGTGAGCTACCACTCTGACACCGGAAAAACTGGCTGGAACAGCTCCGAATCGGGCCGCAGGACGGATGATCCGGCAAACCATAATGCCAATGATGATCGTGGAGGCCATAGCGGCCGTAGCTCCGCGATTTGCGGAGGCTCTTGCGGTCGTCGTCGATCCGGAGAGACGGGAAAAAACGTGGGCAAGTCCCCCGTTTTTGTGTTTTTAGGGGTGGATGGACAAATCTCGCCGTAGTGCGGCTCCGTGCATTCGGATTAACCTCATGCATTGTCCCTGGGCCCATGGCCCGGTTACAGGGGACGCCAATTGGAGAAAACGCCAGGATGACACAAAAAATCTGGGACAAATCGCGTATGCCATCGCGACATGTGACGGTGGGGCCTCAGAAGGCGCCGCAACGCAGCTATTATTACGCCATGGGGCTGACGCAGGACGAAATTGATCAGCCCTTCGTCGGGGTCGCCACCTGCTGGAATGAGGCCGCACCTTGCAACATTGCGCTCAGCCGGCAGGCGCAATCAGTGAAGAAGGGGGTGAACGAGGCCGGTGGCACGCCGCGTGAGTTCACCACCATCACGGTAACCGATGGTATTGCAATGGGCCATCAGGGGATGAAATCTTCCCTGGTCTCACGCGAGATTATAGCGGATTCCGTGGAGGCCACGGTGCGCGGGCATGCCTATGACGCGTTGGTGGGTCTGGCGGGGTGTGACAAATCACTGCCTGGGATGATGATGGCGATGCTGCGGCTGAATGTTCCGTCGGTGTTTATGTATGGAGGGAGCATTCTGCCGGGTAAATTTCATGGCCAGGATGTGACAGTGGTGGATGTGTTCGAGGCGGTGGGGAAGCACTCCGCCGGTAATATGTCGGATGAGGATCTTTACGCCCTCGAATGCGTCGCCTGTCCGTCCGCCGGGGCATGCGGCGGGCAGTTTACCGCCAACACGATGGCGATGGTGTCGGAGGCCATCGGCCTCGCTTTGCCGGGCTCGGCGGGATCGCCCGCACCTTATGAGGAACGCGACCTTTTCGCCGTGCAATCGGGCCGCGCGGTGATGGATCTGGTGGAACGGCGCATTCGCCCGCGCGATATTGTCACCTTGCGGTCGTTACAAAACGCGGCTGTGGTGGTGGGTGCCACCGGCGGTTCCACCAATGCCGGTTTGCATCTGCCCGCGATGGCGCATGAAGCAGGCATTCGGTTCACGATGGATGACGTGTTGGAGATTATGCGCCGCACGCCCTACATCGCCGATCTGAAGCCGGGCGGTAAATATATCGCGCTGGATGTGCATAATATCGGCGGTGTGCCGGTGGTGCTGAAGGCGTTGTTGGATGCCGGGCTGCTTTATGGGGATTGTCTGACCGTCAGTGGCAAAACCCTGGCCGAAAATTTGCGGGACGTGGTGTTTCCCACTGATCAGGATGTGATCTTCCCAGTTTCGCGCGCGCTGTCGCAAACCGGGGGCGTGGTGGGGTTGAAGGGCAATCTAGCTCCGGATGGCGCGATTGTGAAAGTCGCCGGGATGGACAATCTGCGCTTCGAGGGCACGGCTTTGTGTTTCGATTCAGAGGAACAAGCGTTCGCCGCGGTGCAGGAACGTGCTTATAAGAAGGGCGATATTATTGTTATTCGCTATGAGGGCCCAAAAGGCGGGCCGGGCATGCGCGAGATGTTGGCCACCACATCCGCCATTTATGGCCAGGGTATGGGGGCCGATGTGGCGTTGATCACCGACGGCCGATTCTCTGGCGCCACGCGCGGGTTTTGCATCGGCCATGTCGGGCCGGAAGCTGCCGTTGGCGGGCCGATCGCGCTGCTCAAGAATGGCGACAAGGTGATCATCGATGCTCATCAAGGGACCATCGACATGATCGTCCCCGAAGCCGAAATTAACGCGCGCAAGGCCGCTTGGAAGCCGCGCGCGACCGATTATAATGCTGGCGCGATCTGGAAATATGCCCAGCTGGTGGGGCCGGCGCATCTCGGCGCGTTGACCCATCCTGGCGGAGCGGCGGAGACGCATTGTTATGCGGATATTTGACCGGCTGGCTGTTACGTTTCGTGATGGAGGGAGACGCAAGATTGCTATGAAACCGATTTAGAAAACCGGCCTATAGCGACCTAGAAGGCGAGAGGCTGCGATGAAAAGGCTGCTTGCGACAATGAGCATGTTGCTCTGCCTGACAGGGGCGCTGCTGCGCAGCCTTATCAGCCGCTGCCGGCTTTGTATCAGGAGAAGATTCCGCGCCCCTATGCGCCGAGTCTCGTCTGGCAGCCGGGCCATTGGCAGTGGAATGGGCTCAACTATGTCTGGGTACGCGGCCGTTACATCCCGGTTCGCCCGCAATACCGCCAACGGGTGCATGGCCACTGGGAGCAGGGCCGGATGAGCTGGCGTTGGGTCGAGGGGCATTGGCGGTAACCGGTTAGTGTCTGTTTGCAAAGTCCGGCACCGGCCCTAACCCCCATTCGGCCCCCCACGGAAGTATATTCTCATAGGCGGCCGGGTGGGGGTGAAGGTGGTGCCGGACTGTAAAAGGCGCTCTCGGGCGTATTTTCAAACAGGCTCTCAGCTGATCTCCACCAGCAGCGGCACGTGATCAGAAGGTTGTGTTTTTGCTCGCTCGGCCTTGTCGGGCGCGGCGGAGAGCAGCCGCTCCGCCAAAGTGGGGGAGAGCAAGGCGTGGTCAATCCGTAGGCCGGAATCGCGTTCGAAGGCGGCGGCCTGATAATCGTAGAATGTCCAGACCGGGCTGTTGGGGTGCAGTGTGCGGATCGCATCCGTCAGTCCCAGCCAAAGCATCCGGCGGTAGCGGGCGCGGGTTTCGGGGCGCACCAGGGCGTCATTGGCGCTGAGCGCGCCGGGGGCGAGATCTTGCGGTTCCGGGCAGACATTGAAATCGCCGGTGATGATCACCTCGTGGTCGTTTTCCAACAGGGTGGCGATGCGCTCGGCCAGGCGGTCCATCCAGGCGAGTTTATAGGCGTAACCGGCCTCGCCGCCGGAATTACCGTTTGGCAGGTAGATGCCGATCAGGGTGATGCCAGCAGCTTCGATCTCGATATAGCGGGCCTGGGCATCGTCTTCGGGCAGGCCGGGCAGGGTGCGGTGGCTGGTGGTGAAGGGGACGCGCGAGAGGACGGCAACGCCGTTATAGGCTTTCTGGCCGTGCACTTCCGCCTTGTAGCCGAGGCCGGTGAAGGCGAGGGCGGGGAATTGCTCCGTCGTGCATTTTATTTCCTGCAGAAACAGCACGTCGGGCTGGACGCGTTCCAGCCACGAGAGAACATGGGATTCCCGCTGGCGGATCGAATTGATGTTCCAAGACGCGATTTTCACACGGTGGTCAGTCGACGGAGAACGAAGTACCGCAGCCACAAGCCGAGGTGGCGTTCGGGTTGCGCACAGCGAAATGGCTGCCCATCAGCTCGTCCGTGTAGTCCAGTTCGGAACCGGCGAGCAGATCGAGGCTGGCGGGATCCACCAGCACTTTTGCGGCACCCCGTTCAATGATCAGGTCGTCCGGTTCGGCTTCGGCGGGCATTTCGAACTTGTATTGGAAGCCCGAGCAGCCGCCCGCCAGGACGGCGACCCGCATGGCCTTGCCAGGTCCGACATTGGCGGCGATTTCCGCGATGCGTTGAGCGGCACGGTCGGTCAGGCCGAAGCTTGCTGATTCGTTCATGGTGGGAATATAGCGTGCTCAGGGCCTGAATTGAAGCGTTGGTTTCGCGGGGCGCGCATTGAAGCGGGTTCGCTTGCGGTGTAAGCCGCCATTCATGGCCTTTTCTCCCTATGCTGTGCACGCCGAAAACAGCCGTGGCCGGTTCCATCCGGAGCCGGAGAGCGAGACGCGCTCGCTTTATCAGCGGGATCGCGACCGGATCGTGCATTCCTCGGCGTTCCGGAAATTGCAGTACAAAACGCAGGTTTTCGTAAACCATGAGGGGGATCTCTACCGCACGCGGCTAACCCATAGTCTGGAGGTGGCGCAGATTGCGCGCTCCATCGCCAGGCAATTGGGGTTGGATGAGGATCTGTCGGAGGCTTTGGCCCTGGCGCACGACCTCGGGCATCCGCCGTTTGGGCATGCGGGGGAGGAGGCGCTGAATGCGGCGATGAAGCCGTTTGGAGGGTTCGATCACAATGCGCAGTCGTTGCGCGTGGTGACCTTACTGGAAGCGCGCTATGCGACGTTCGATGGGTTGAATCTGACTTGGGAAACCCTAGAGGGCCTGGCCAAGCACAACGGGCCGCTGCATCGCCCGCCGCCTTATATTGTTGAGTATGACCAGAAGCATCGGCTGAATTTGGGCTCGCATGCGGGGGCGGAAGCGCAGTTGGCGGCGATGGCGGATGATATTGCCTATAACGGCCATGATTTGGATGACGGGATGCGCGCGCGGTTGTTCGGCCCCGACGATATTTCCCATTTGCCGATCGTGGGGGAGGCGTTGGCGCAGGCGCGGCGGGCCAGCCTGGATGTGCCGCCGCCGCGGCTGCGCCATGAGATGATAAGGCGCGTGATCAATACGATGGTGAATGATCTGATCGCGGAGACTCGGGCGCGACTGACAAAAATGGCGCCGAAGGATGCGGATGCAGTGCGGCGGGCGAAATCGCCGGTGGTGGGTTTTAGCCCGGCGATGGCGGAGGCCAATCGGGTAATCAAGGATTTCCTGATGGCGCGGATGTATCGCCATTGGCGGGTTAATCGGATGACGTCGAAGGCGCGCAAGTTAACGACGGAGCTTTTCGGCCTCCTGCATGCCGACCCGGCCTTATTGCCGGATGATTGGCGGGCACGGGCGGGGGAGGGGGGCACGGCGAAGGCTGCGGCGATTGTATGCGATTATATTGCCGGGATGACGGATCGCTATGCGATGGATGAGCATCGTCGGCTGACGGATATTTCCGCGAGTGACTGAAAGTAAATCTTGATGAGTTTGGATATTTTTGCCGGAATTCGGCTGCAGATGATTGCCGCGTTGCGGGCGATTGTGCCGGATTTACCCGACGATATTGCCGCGCGCGTGGAAGTGACGCCGTCGCGCGAGGCGGCGCATGGCGATATGGCGACCAATGCGGCGTTGCTGGCGGCGAAGCTGGCGCGTCAGCCCCCGGCGTTGCTGGCGGCGGCGTTGGTGGAACGGCTGGTGGCGCTGGAGGATGTGGCGGAGGCAAGCGCGGCGGGGCCGGGCTTTGTGAATTTACGCTTGCATCCTGATGCGTGGCGCGCGGTGCTGCCGGATATTCTTGTCAGTGGAGAAAATTTCGGCGACAGCGTGGTGGGCGGTGGGACGAGGGTGAATGTGGAATATGTGTCCGCCAACCCGACAGGGCCGATGCATATCGGGCATTGTCGTGGTGCCGTGGTGGGTGATGCATTGGCCAATTTGTTGGCCAAGGCCGGGTTCGATGTGACCAAGGAATATTATATCAACGATGCCGGGGCGCAGGTGGCGGCCTTGGCCTGGGCGGCGTACTTTCGGTATCTGCAGGCTTTGGGCACAAAAATCACGGAAGAAGAGTTTTCTGAGGAAGTGCCGGGCGGGCTGCAATATCGCGGCGAATATCTGGTCGGTGTCGGGGTGCAACTGGTTGCGCAATTCGCTGGCGCGCTGGCCGATCATGATACTGACGAAAATCCAATCATCGCGGCGCCGGACATTTGGCTGGAGACGGTGCGCGCCTTCACCGTCGCGGCGATGATGGATGGGGTGCGCGCTGATCTGCGCTTGCTGGGGGTGGAACTGGACGTGTTTACCAGCGAGCGGGCGATGGTGGCCTCCGGCGCGGTGGATACGGCCATTGCGAAGCTGGATGCAGATGGCTTGATCTATGAAGGCGTGCTGGAACCGCCCAAGGGCAAAACGCCGGATGATTGGGAGCCGCGCGAGCAAACCCTATTTCGGTCCACGGGCTTTGGCGACGATGTGGACCGGCCGTTGCGCAAGTCGGACGGAGCGAACACGTATTTTGCCAATGACATTGCCTATCATGCCGATAAGATCGATCGTGGTTACACCGTCATGATCGATGTTTGGGGTGCCGATCATGGCGGCTATGTGAAGCGCATGCAGGCGGCGGTGAAGGCGATTTCCGGCAATACCGTAACCCTGGACGTAGTGCTGTGCCAGATTGTCCATATCATGCGCGGCGGCCAGCCGGTGCGGATGTCCAAGCGGGCCGGCACCTATGTCACCTTGAGCGATTTGATCGAGGAGGTGGGGCCGGACGCGGTGCGCTTCACCATGCTGACGCGTAAATCCGATGCGCAGATGGAATTCGATCTGGATCAGGTGCGGGCGCAGACGCGGGAAAATCCGGTTTTTTATGTGCAATACGCCCATGCGCGCTGCCGCTCTGTGCTGCGTGCCGCCGTTGAGAGCCTCGGCGCGGAGGCGGTGAGCGCGGATGCGTTAGCCCGGAGCGACCTCTCGCCCCTGGCGGCGCCCGAGGAATTGGCATTGATCCGTCGTCTGGCGGGTTGGCCACGGATTGTTGAAGCGGCGGCGCTGGCGCGGGAACCGCACCGAATCGCCTTTGCCTTGTATGACTTGGCGGGCGATTTCCATGCGCTTTGGAACCGTGGGCGTAATGATGCAACCTTGCGCTTCTTGCAGGCCGGCGATCCGGGCAGCACGCTGGCGCGGTTGGCTTTGGTGGCGGCGACCGCCACGGTGATCCGCTCCGGCCTTGCCGTGATGGGGGTACGGCCGGTGGAGGAGATGCGGTGAGGGCTTGGACAGCGATGGGGCACCAAAAGGGCGCCAAAGGGTGTAATTGAGGTATGCAGCAAATCGGGGCGCAAAATCTGGTCGCGGGGACGACCTATCGGATGCGGGCTGCGCGCGCCGGGTGGCTGGATTTCAGCATGCTCCGGCTGTTGCTGGCCGCCGGCTTCCTGGGCTGCGCTGTGGTGTTGGGGGTGAGCGTTTTCTCCATTTTCAATGGCCATCGAACCACCGTGGTGCCGGTGGTTGAGGCACTGCGTGGGCAGTTGCGAGTGCGCCCGGAAAATCCCGGGGGCATGTGGGTGACGGGACAGAACGACGATATTATGTCTACGGACCGAAGTGCACGCGGTGGCGCCTTGGCGCCGCCGCCGGAAGATCCGGCGTTGCAGCGCTTGCGGACCCAGCAGCGCGCGGCGCTGGATGCGGCGAACGCGCCGCCAGTGACACCCGTGGTGATGCCGCAGCCAGGCGTTGCGACGCTAGCTGTGACGGGTGCGGGGCTGGTGACGCCGAGGAATGGCACTGGCGTGTCTCATACAGGGGCACCGAATACGGGGGCGACGAGCAATGAGGCGCGGAATATCGCCGCGTTCGCGCCCAATGTGGTGCCAGTGCCCGTCGCCCCGTTGGCCGTGGCACCGGGCAAGAAGCAGGTGCAGGCACAGCTGGTGGCCGTGGGATCAGAGCAGGCGGCGAAAGCAGAGTGGCAGCGCCTGTCCAAGCGCATGCCGGATGTTTTGGGTGGGCGCCAGCCAGTGGTGGTGAAGGCCGAGCGCGATGGCCGCGTCGTGTGGCGCCTGCGCACGGGCGGGTTCGCTGATCCGTCCCAGGCCTCGGCGTTCTGTGCGAAGGTGAAGGCGAAGGGCGTGTCCTGCGCTGTCGCGGTGTTTTGATCGCGGTGACGCGTCCCCAGCCTGGCCGATAACGCGATGAAGGCGGCCATTGTCGGCATTGCCGGAACGGCGCTGCTCCCGGACGAGGCCGGGCTGTTCGCCGCGCAGCCGCCGGCTGGGATTATTTTGTTTGGACGCAATATTTCCGATGCGTCGCAGTTGGGTGGATTGATCGCAGATCTCCGTCGCGTGCTGTCGGCAGGGGCCGTGCTGGTGGTGGATCAGGAGGGTGGTCGGGTCGTCCGGCTGCGTCCGCCGCATTGGCGCTCGCACCCGCCGGCCGCTGCGATCGGGGCCTGCTTTGCCGCCGATCGGCGCGCGGGGTTGCGGGCGGCCTGGCTGAGTGGCGCGCTGATTGGACTGGAGTGTCGGGCGGCCGGGTTCGATGTGGTCTGTGCCCCAGTTTTGGATGTATGCTCGCCGGGGGCGCATGATGTGATCGGCGATCGGGCCTTCGCGGCCGATCCGGATAGCGTGGCGCGGTTGGGTTGGGCGATGGCGCAAGGCTTGCTGGCGGCGGGCATCCAGCCGGTGATGAAGCATGCGCCGGGCCATGGCCGTGCCCGGGTGGATAGCCATCTGGAGTTGCCGGTGGTGACGGAGACGGATTTAGCGGCCGATTTTTCTCCGTTTGCCCGGAACATGGCGCTGCCCTGGGCGATGAGTGCGCATATCCTCTATACGTCCCTGGACCCGAGCAGGCCGGCGACGTTTTCGCCCGCAGTGATTGGGGGGATCGTGCGGGGACGGATGGGTTTCAGGGGTGTATTGGTGAGTGACGATTTGGCAATGCAGGCGCTGTCTGGCTCGCCGGGGGAGCGAGCTGTAGCCGCGCTGGCGGCGGGGTGCGATCTGGCGCTGTATTGCTCTGGGGAGTTGACGGCGAGCGCGGCGGTGTTGGCGGCCTGTCCGGAATTGGGCGGCGCGGAGGCGGCGCGGTTTGATGCGGCGCGCGGGATGGTGCGGGCGCGGTTGCGGGGGCTGGATCCGGCGGCGTTGGCGGCAGAACGCGAGCGGCTGCTGGCATGAGTAATTTTATGCTCCAGCTGGCGTTGGCGGTGATCCCGGCCGTGCTGGCGATCACCTTGCATGAGGCGGCGCATGGCTATGCCGCGCTGGCCCTGGGCGATCCGACGGCGCGGTTAGCGGGGCGGCTTTCCTTGAACCCGATTCGTCATATCGATCGTTTCGGGACGATCATATTACCTGGTATTCTATTGATTTCACAACTTATTATGATCGGTCGGGTCGAATTTATGTTCGGCTGGGCGAAACCGGTGCCGATCAATCCCTGGGCCTTCGTCAATCCGCGCCGGGGCATGATGTGGGTGGCGCTGGCAGGGCCGGGGATGAATTTTTTTCTTGCCTGGTTGGCGGCTTTAGCGATGCGCCCGATCGGGGAGCCAGACGGGCTGGTGGAATTATCGATCCAGTTTCTGCTGCTGCGTTTTGTGGTGTTCAACCTGGTGCTTGGCCTGTTCAACCTGCTGCCGCTGCCACCGTTGGATGGTGGGCGGGTGGTGGTG
>SHWN01000087.1 GCA_009693795.1 Acetobacteraceae bacterium | reverse complement strand
CATGAACGGCATGATGCTGTAATCAATCTTGTTGCCCGAGATTTTTTCATAATCGGCGATGGTTTTCTTGACCGCCTCGTCCTCCTGTTGGACGAAGCCCTGTCCGATCCAGATCGTGGCGGTTTTTGCCTGTGCGTTGGCGATGTAGGGTCGGCTCAACGCTCCCGCCAACGCCAAGCTCGCGGTGCTTCCTAGAATTGTCCGTCGATCCATGTTTTTCATGGCCATTTTGACTTTCTCTCCCTGTCAGAACGTAAGTCCTACTTTGTCGAGACTAGTCGTGGGCGACGTAAACCAAAATTCTCCAGATAGACGGCCTGGACGGTCACTTTGAGGAGGTAGTCCAGCATCTTTCTGGGTGATTGCCAATCAAAATTCTCCAGCATTCACTGGCAAGGGTCTAAGCGCCCCTACTTTCGCTCCAAATTGGTTAAAATTGCGGGCTTTCGGCTCTGTCGCCCGTTATCGGAACGCGGTTCCATCGCTGCTCCAATCCCCTTCCCCACAACCTCTCTCCGGTCCCGACCATCGCCTCTATAGGCCTATGATATCGGAGGATTTTCCGGCGAGCCTGTCCAGTCTTTGGTCGCAATGTTCCCCGTCAGCGCCTATGGCCCGTCTTAAAGCCGGCATGGGAATTCGCAACGATGTGCGCTTGAGGCAGATAAGTTAACGATGTGCGCTTGAGGCAGATAAGTTAATGTTCAGACGCGTGTCGCGACCCGCTCCCCGAACAAGCCCCAAGGGCGCAGCCACAAAGCGGCAAGCAGCAACAGGCTGGACACGACGATCGACACGCCGGAGCCTACCAAACGATCAAGATAACCGGATGCTAGGCTATCGGCGACACCGATCACCATTGCGCCCAGAATACAGCCCGGAATGGAATTGAGCCCCCCGATGACGACGATTGGGAACACTTTCATCCCGACCAGCGCGGTGCCGATCCCGCCGCCGGAGACGATGCTCCATAATACCCCCGCGACCACCGCGACGATGCCGGCCAGGGCCCAGCTAAGCGTGATATGGCCCGTGACATCGACACCGGCGCCGGACGCCGCCGCCGGGTCCGCGGCGATCGCGCGCAAGGCCAGCCCGGTGCGGGTGTATTGGTAAAAGCAGCCGACCGCGGCAATGCATAGCGTGGCAACGACCGCCGAAAGCAGACGCTCCGGCGGCAGAACCAGACCGAGGATTTCGATATAGTCGGACTCAATCGGCGAGACGATCGCGTTGGCCCTGCCCTTGAAGATGATCGGGCCGAAGCCGCGCATCAATGTCCCCAAACCGAGTGTCAGCATGATCATCGCCATCAGCGACCGGCCGGTCATGTGGCGCAGCACCACACGCGACAACGCGGTGGCGAAAGCCGCCATGGCAAGCGCTGCGATCAGGATCGCGCCCAGCAGACCCGCAAGCCCTGCCCCGGCCAGATTAAAACCATGCAAGCCGCTGGATGTCAGTAAGGCGCCGAACATGACCCATTCGCCGGTGGCAAAGTTCATGGTGCGGGACGCTTTGTAAACGATCACGAATGTCAGCGCGACCAGGGCGTAGATGGCGCCCGCCAATGCGCCGTAAACCACCAACCAGATGAAATACGCCACGAACCGGTGGCCGCCCCCGGCTTCAGGCCAGCCAGCGCTGGCGGCGGCGGTTGCGTTTAACGTCGCGATAGGAGCGGCGCGCACCAGCGTCGTTCAGGCCGAGATAGGATTCGCGGATTTCCGGATTCTGCCGCAATTCCGCCGCCGGGCCTTCCAGCGCGATCCGCCCGGTTTCCATGACATAGGCATGATCGGCAATTGCCAGCGCCAGCGCCGCGTTCTGTTCCACCAGCAGGATCGTATGTTTTCCCTCATCACGCAGCCGCCCGATGATACGGAAGATGTTCTCGACGATCAGCGGCGCCAGGCCTAACGATGGTTCATCGAACAGGATCACCTGCGGGTCGGACATCAACGCCCGCCCGATCACCAACATCTGCTGCTCGCCGCCCGAGAGATAGCCTGCGGCTTGGCCGCGGCGTTCCTTCAGGATCGGGAAGTAGCTGAACACTTCCTCCATGCTAGCGCGAATCCGGGTCAGATTCGTGCGAGTATGCGCCCCGACAAGGAGGTTTTCCTCCACTGACAATCCATCGAAAACCCGCCGTCCCTCGAACACCTGTGCGACGCCACCGGCGACGATATCGTGCGGCGCCATGCGGTCCAGCCGCGTGCCGTCAAGTTCGATGCTACCAGCCGTCACGGCCCCGCGTTCCGCAGCCAACAGGCCGGAGATGGCTTTGAGCGTGGTGGTCTTGCCCGCTCCGTTCGCGCCCAGCAACGCAGTGATCTTACCTTCATGCGCCGCCAGGGTAACGCCCTTCAGCACCAGGATCGTCCCGTCGAATACGACTTCAATATTGTTAATCGACAACATACCTGACTACCGTGGACAATGATTAGGTGAAAGCCGGGCCCGCGCGATGACGAGCCCGGCCTGGGAGTTCGTTTTTAGTGCGCCGCCGCGAGATGCTTCTGCACAACATCCCGGTAGGCGCGGAACCATGGCCCATCCGCGACGAATTTGCCGCCCTTGATCGTGAACACCTGCACCCAGCCGCCACCTTCATGATCGGCCGCCGTGACTTCCAGCGGCGGCAGCAGGCCACCGAGCGTGAAGTCTTTGATCCGTTCGAACGCGGCCTTCACATCCTCGCCCGTTGGCGCTTTCCCGCCCTTGGCTTGAACCGCGATGCGGACCGCCTCTACATGCAGCGCCGTGTTGAGGATCGCGCGATTGTAGTACACAGACGTCTCCATGGCGGGCGGCACGGGCTTGCCTTCCTTCTGATACATCGCCCGAATTTCGTTCAACACCGGATAATCCGTGCCGACACCGGCGAACTGCATGGTGTTGTAGCCCTCGGCCAAGGCGAAACCGCCGGCGGCGATGATGTCAGGCTCACCCGATGCCCATACTAGACCCAGTACTTTGCTGAGCGGAAAGCCGGCGCGCTTCAGATCCTTGATCGCCACCGATGGAGCGCGGCCGAACAGATGGGCGATCACGAAATCGGGCCGGTACCGTTGTGATATGTCGAGGATCTGCGCGCCCATCTCCACCCCCGGTGAGGGAACCGCGAAGGTACGAAGCTCAAAGCCTTCCAATTCCTGGATGTCCTTGATGACCGGCAATGGCTCCAGCCCGGCGGGATTGTCGAAGTAAAGATAGGCGATCTTCTTGCCCTTCAGGTTGCCGCCCAGCCGGCGCTTGGCGAAATCGATCGCGGCTGCGCCCTGGGACCAGTACGTGGCGGCGATCGGGAACACATACGGATATTTCTTCCCGTCCGCCGCCGCCGCCGAGCCGAAACCTGGCGATGTGCCCGGAATCCGATCTTGTTCAAGGCGTGGCTTCAAGGCTAGGGCCTGTGGCGTGCCCCAAATGAGGTAGGACACCGCGCCCATCTGCTTGTGGCGCTCATACGCCTCGATTGCCGGCGGCACCTGGTAGTTATTATCGATCTCATCGATGCGGATGCGGAAACCACCGATGCCGCCCTTGGAATTGATCAGCGCCGCATAGTCATGCATGGCCGGGCAATAGGCCGTTGCCACGATCTGCGTCGGGCCTACGCGGTCGCATTGCGCGCCGAGCAGGATTTCCTTCTGCTGTGCCATCGCGGAGCCCGCGCCCAGGCTAGCCGCGATGCAACCTGCCAGCGTCAGTGTCCTTCTTGTGAGGTATCGCATGTCGGCTCTCCCAGAGTTGTGTGTTGAGAACAAATACCCGCTGTTCAGTAGGAAAACGGCCAGGTGCGAAAGTAATTGCGCACCTTCCGCCAGAGCCGGTTCAGGCCTTCCGGCTCCACGACAAGGAAAAAGATGATCAGGCTGCCAAAGATCGCCAGCCGCAAGCTGGGAATGGTGGCCGCGAGGGTCGAGTAATCCATGAAATAGCCGCCAAAGGTTTCCAGAAACCGGCGCACCAGGATCGGTAATAGGGTAACGAAAATGGCCCCGAACACGGGCCCCAGCGGCGAACCCAGGCCACCGATAATGATCATCGCCAGAAAGTCGATAGAAACCGTCAGCTGAAACTGTTCGTAGTTGGCGATCCCCAGGTAGTAAGTATACAGTACGCCAGCCACGCCAGCATAGAATGACGAAATCGCAAAGGCATACAGCTTGTAGCGCGCAATGTTGATGCCGATGATCTCGGCGGCGATATCCTGGTCACGGATGGCGATAAACGCGCGCCCGATGCGGCTGCGGATCAGGTTCGCGGCGCCGACCATGGCGATGATCACGAATACCATCAGGAAGAAGTAAATCTGCCACTGGAATTTCAGCACCACGCCAAACACTTCCGGCGGTGGCATCAGGATGGTCGATTGTGCGCCCCCGGAAATCGCCGGCACGTGATTGATCGTCCATTCAATAATCAGTTGCGCCGCCAGGGTGGTGATTGCCAGATATAATCCCTTGATCCGCAACGACGGGATGCCCACCAAGGTCCCGATAAATGCCGCCATCACGCCACCGGCCGGAATGGCCACCCAAAACGGCATGTCCATTCGCACCACCAGGTTGGCGGCGGCATAGGCGCCCACGGACATGAACGCCCCGTGGCCGAGCGATACCTGATCTGTATAGCCGACCAATATGTTCAGGCCGATCGCACCAACGATAGCGATCAGGATCAGATTGCAGATCGACATGCCGTATTCGCCGAATACCATCGGCAATACGGCAAGAAAGATCACCCCGGCCAACGCCGCGCCGATACGAGTGTTCGGCAACGGCATCAGGGCCGTGTCGGCGGCATAGCTGGTCTTGAAAACCCCAGACTCACGATAGAACATCGATTGACCCGCTTTCTTCGTTCACCGCACCAATATCGTCAGATGCGCTGGATCTTGCGTTTTCCGAACAGCCCGTACGGGCGGACCATCAGCACGATGATCATCAGTAAATACGGCACGAAATCCTTGGTGCCACCGCCGACCAGCGGATCGAAATAGCCGGCAGCCAGCGCCTCCACGACACCGATGATCAGCCCGCCAACGACCGCGCCGATAACGGAATCCAACCCCCCCAGGATCACCACCGGAAAAACCTTCAACCCCACCAGGGGAAGCTGGTTGTCCACCCCCAGCATGGCCCCCCAGATCACCCCGCCTAACGCGGAAACAATTCCCGTCAACGCCCAAGCAAGCGCGAAGTAACGCTGCACATTGATGCCCATACCCATCGCCACCGTCTGGTTGGACGCCACCGCCTGCATCGCCACGCCCATGCGCGTTTTCAGGAAGAACCAGGTAAAGCCAAGCAAAAATACCAGGCTGACACCGGCCCCGACCATCTGCACGGGCGGCAGCATGATCGGACCGAGGAAAAGCGGGTCATCTGATACCGGCAATGGCAACGCGCGCACGCCAGGCCCGAAACTCAAGGTGGACGCGCCGCGAATAAGCGCGGCAAGACCAATCGTCGCCATCACCACCGCGATAATCGGCCGCCCCAGCAACTGGCGCAGCACCACGCGTTCCAGGCCGAAACAAAACGCGATCATCCCGGCAATCGCGATCAGCACCGCGACAATAAATGGCAAACTGGTATCGATGGAAACCGCCGCCATCAGCCCCGCCAGCATGACAAACTCGCCCTGCGCGAAGTTAATGGCGTCCGTCGCCTTGTAGACCAGCACGAACCCCAGCGCGATCAGCGCATACATCATGCCGATCATGAGGCCGGACGTGACCAGGAGCAGGGTAAACTGAAGATCAAACTCGCTCACGCCGCCTGCTCCCGAACACTGGCCGCAGTTTCGTGCACCACCTCGACGCCGGTGGCGGGCGGATCGGCGAACAGATCGATCTGCTGTTGCGCAACCCATTCACGCGCCACCCGGCGCTGCACGATGCGTGATAGGCTGGCCTCCGCATTCAAACTGGCAGGCAGCGTGTCTAGCAACAAATAGCGGCCGATGCGCCGCGCAATAGGCAAGCCAGCATTGGCGCGCGCCACCTCCCCCGCGACAAGCGCACGCACGTCCGGCAAGGCGGCCAGTTCCGCGGCGGATGTAAACGCCAGGCCGCGCCCTTGCGCCCAGTCCCCCACCGCCACGGCGTCTATCGCCAGCAGCGCACCCAATTGGCTGGCACCACCGCCAATGACCACCGCATCGGCCAGATAACGGTTTTGACAGAGCACCGCCTCTATCTCCGACGCATCGCCGATCGAACCGTCCGTCAGTTGCACCGGTGCCGGCAAATCGGTAGCCAGCGGCGCAAAGCCCGGCTGTTCCAGCAGGTTAATACCCTGGCGCAGATTAACCCCGAGCGCGCTGAAAAACGCCTGCACATGCGGCGCGATCGAAAGCCCGCCCGTATGGGCCCAGCGCAACCGGCCCAGGCCAAGCTGATCACGCAACGGTGCACTCAACAGCCATTCACCCAGGAAGCCGTTCGGCACCAGGTTTCCGCCGGCATAGGCATCGGGCAGAAAGCGCTTGCATAGCCGGCGTTTCAACGGCGTGGCATGCGCCGCCTTGGAATCGATGTCCGCCAGAAAACTGTTCCAGATACGCGGCGGCGCCAGCAGGATCGTCGGTCCCAGTTCCCGCAGGTCCCGCCGCGCGGTCTCCGGATCTTCCGGACAGGAACAGGCATAGCCAACAACCAGCGGCAAGGCCAAGCCGTAAAGCGCCTCTGCCACCCATGCCATCGGCAGATAAGCGAAATACTCATCGGTCGGGCGAATATCGTCGGCTTGCGTCAGCGCCGTCGCGGCGGCGATCAGTTGCGCATGCGTCAAAGCCACCGCGCGCGCCGCGCCGTCAGCGGGCGTGAGGTAAAATATCAGGGCAACCTCATCCGGGCTGGTTGCGTCTGCCCCAGCACTGGCCACCTCCCCCGAGGCGACAACATCCGTGAGCGGGTGAATAAACGCCAGATCCTGATGATACACCCCACGCGGGTCCGTGTAGATGATCTCCTGCAACGCCGGCAGCCGGTCCTTGATGGCCAGGATTTTTTCAACCTGGTCCTGATCTTCCACGACCACGATGGACACACCAGCGTCGCCCAGCACCTCCGCCAGCCAATCCGGTTCCGCGTCCGGCCAGCACGGCACCGCCGCACCGCCCAGGCTCATCGCCGCCAGCTGTGCCCGGTACAGCGCCGCGCGGTTGTCGCCGAGCACTGCCAGCCGATCGCCTCGGCGAAAACCCAGCCCGGCAAGCCCGCGCGCGATGGCGGCCGTTATTGCCGCATGCTCCGCCCAAGTCGTTGCCTGCCAGATCCCCTGGCGCTTCTCGCGGATCGCGGTCTTCGGGGCCAGATTCGCGGCATTGCGCGTCAGTAGGCCGGGTAACGTGTCGGACACAGTGTTGAGCGCGCTCATGCCGCCGCCCCCGCCTGGTGCCCGGCACCAAGATAGGCCTCGATCACCGCCGGGTTGCGCTGAACCTCATCAGGCGTTCCCTCGGCAATCTTGCGGCCGCGGTCCAGCACGGTCACGCTGTCCGAAATATCCATCACCACGGCCATGTCATGCTCGATCAGGACGATCGTGGTGCCAAATTTCTGGTTCACGTCCTGAACAAACCGAGCCATGTCCTCCTTCTCGCCCTGGTTCATGCCGCCCATCGGTTCATCCAGCAGCATGAGCTTGGGTTCCAGCGCCAGCGCGCGCCCCAGTTCCACTCGCTTGCGCATCCCGTATGGCAGGGCAGACGTGAACTGCTTGCGGATGTCCTGCAATTCCAGAAAATCGAGAATTTCTTCCACGCGAATCCGATGCGCGAGTTCTTCTCTCTGCGCCATTCCCCAATAAACAAAGGATGCCAACACACCAGCGCGCATATGGACGTGCCGGCCGAGCATCAGGTTGTCCAGCACCGTCATCCCAGCGAACAGCGCGATGTTCTGGAAGGTGCGCGCAATACCGCGTTCCGCGATTTCGGACGGCCGGGCGTGCGTAATGTCGTGGCCTTCGAACCGAATGCTGCCCTTTTCAGGGCGATAGAAGCCGCTGATTGTATTCAGCAGCGACGTCTTGCCAGCGCCGTTCGGCCCGATGATCGACCGGATTTCCCCGCGCCGAATGGCAAGGGATATATTGTCAACGGCAACCACGCCGCCGAAGCGTTTTTCAACGGCGTCCACCGTGAGATGCGGCAGAATATCTGCTGGCATGGACACATGATGGTCCCCCATTCTCGGCCAGTCTCCCCCCTTAGTTCGTCGCATGTTATGTGTATTTGTATCGTCTACCATGCATATATCAGGGGGCTTTTCGAATCAAGGATGATATGAGTTGAGGTAGCCACCACGCCGCCGCTCCAGTCGCTTTTCTGGTAACCTGTCTCTCCCCCCAGGCGGATGGCTGCCGCTGTGACAAGGGAGTGCGGCGTCATGCCAGCGGCGATCGGCCAGTAGAAATGCTCGGGGCCAGCGGCTTGGCTGCGCGACAGAAAGATGACACCTCCCAAGACAATGGCTGCGCGCAGGATGATTGCGAGCACGGGCCACAGCACGCGCCCCGCACCCAACAAAGCGTAATAGAGACACAAGGCCACGCCAAATACGCATGGAATAGACCGACAATCTGCAGGCACGCACCGTAAGCGCTTCGAACGGCTTCTGAACTCACGAAAAGGTTGCCCAAAATTCGGGGAACACCGCGACCAGTCCTCCAAGCAGACCGGCCAACACGGCACTATAGAGCGCTCCGGTCCAGCAGAGCGCTGCAGTCCAGCCGGCGCGGTGTGCCCGCTGTCCTTGATTGGCGCCAAAACTCACATCGGCTAAGGCGTTGGACGCCGCGCCAAAGCTGAAGGCCAGTGGGATGAGGAGAAACTCCAGTTGTGCACCGATGCCGAATCCCGCCAGGACGTCGACCCCGAACCATGCCATAAAGGGGGTGATCACGATGACCGCCGTCAACGAGCAGAGCGAGTAAACCAACGCCAAAGCCCCGACTTTGAGGATCGCGGCAAGCGGCGCCAGTTTGACAGGTGTTGCAAACAGCCTCAGGCGCGAAACCGAGCGCCCCGCCGCCACTGCTACGATTGCCGCTGCCACTTTGTCGCGCCGCGCAATATGTTCGCATGTCGACGGAACATCAGCAGTACTCAACTGAGAACCAGGTCGATAAATTACTGGAGTATGCGGCTCACCACGGCCTCGAGATAGTGCGAACATACGCCGACGAGGGGAAGAGCGGATTAAACATTGGCGGGCGCGCCAGACTTCAGAAATTACTCAATGACGTCGCCTCAAAGACCGCCAACTTCAAGGTTATTCTCGTCTACGATGTCAGCCGATGGGGCCGCTTTCAGGATGCCGATGAAAGCGCGCATTACGAATATATGTACAAGCAAGCCGGCTTTCGGGTGATTTATTGCGCCGAGCAATTCGATAACGACGGGTCGAGGTCTCGACAATCGTCAAAGGCGTCAAACGCGCTATGTCCGGTGAATACAGCCGGGATCTTTCGGCAAAGGTTTTCGCTGGCCAATGCCGATTGATCGGGCTGGGCTATCCTGATCATCTACGCCGTGTTCTATTCGACACGACCTCTCAGATGACCGACCCCTCGCGCTGGATGGCAACCCAGGCGATTATTTTCTTGC
>SHWN01000086.1 GCA_009693795.1 Acetobacteraceae bacterium | reverse complement strand
GTGGCGATGGAATCACGGGTGATGCCGGGCTCCGGCCCGGTGAGCATTTTGTCCACCCCCAGCAGCCGGTTGATCAAGGTGGATTTTCCGGCGTTTGGGCGACCGACAATGGCCAGTTTCAATGGCCGCTCTATGCCTTCTTCATCCGCGTTAGGGTCCACCGGGTCGGGCAGCAGCGCGGCAATTTCGCTCATCAGATCGGCGATGCCCTCGCCATGTTCGGCGGACACACCGACCGGATCGCCGAGGCCCAGCTCATAAGCATCGAGAATGGAGGAGCTGGCGGCCCGGCCCTCGGCCTTATTGGCAACCAGCAGGATGGACTTGCCCTGCCGGCGCAGCCAGCTGGCAAAATGACGATCGGCGGGGGTCAACCCGGCGCGGGCATCGACGACAAACAGCACGACATCAGCTTGCGAAACCGCATACGCGGCGCCAGCACGCATGCGCCCGGCGAGCGATTCTGGAGCGGCTTCCTCCAACCCAGCGGTATCGACCAGCCGCACCTTGCGGCCGCGCAGCAGGGCCTCAGCTTCCTTGGCATCACGAGTCACACCCGGCGTGTCAGCCACCAACGCAAAACGCCTACCGGCAAGGCGGTTAAACAACGTTGATTTGCCAACGTTGGGCCGTCCAGCAATGACCACAACCGGGAGTATGAGCGGGCTCAGCGGAGCGCCAGCAACGAGGCGTCGTCGGTGATCTGAAACACTGTCCCGCTGGCCACGATCGGGGCCAGGGAGGCAGTGCCGGGCAAGGACTGCCGGCCTAAGATTTTGCCGCTATAGGGGCTGACGGCTAAGGCTTCCCGCCCCCCGCGCGAGCAGGCGACGATCAGGCGGTCGCCGGCCAGAATCGGGCCCACCCATTGGATCGGGTCCTTGCTTTTTTCCTCATTTTCCCAGCGCGGCAAAACAGTCACCCAGGCGATGCGGCCATCCGTCGCATTGATCGCCGCCAGTTGCTGCTCGGCGGAGACCACGAACATCCAATCCCCCGCCAGCCAGGGGGTTTCGGAGCCACCGAATTCACGTTCCCAAAGCCGCCGGCCGGATCGCAGATCGAATGCCACGGTCAAACCGCCCACACTAACCACAAAAACTCGATTATTATGGATCACCGGCAAGGCGTGGATGGCCGACAGATCAGCGACGGAGGTGGCGGCCCGCGTGGCGCCGATGCCATCGGACCAGGCAATCCGACCCGATTCCGCGCGCAGCGCCACCAGATTGCCCGAGCCAAAACCGGCGATCACGATGCCGTCAGCATAGGCCGGGGCGGCCTGGCCGAGCAAGGCGATTTGCGAGGCACGCCCCTGGTAGCTCCAAAGCCGCCTGCCATCCGCCGTGGCCATCGCCAGCAAACGATCGTCGATAGTGGTAAAAAAAAGCCGCCCGTCAACCACCGTGGGCGCGGACCGCGCCGGGACAGAAAAACTTTTCCGGTAGCGCTGCTGGCCGGTTTTGGCGTCCAGTGCTACCAGTTCGGCTAGGCCGTTGACGGCGTAAAGAACGCCTTCCGCAATCGCCATGCCGCCACCGATATTGGTGCTATCCGCGTCCTCATTCTTGGTGTCGACGCGCCAGGCACGGCTGCCGGAGGTGACATCGAACGCGGTGACGACCGCATCCGAATCCATCGTATAAACTAGGCCATCGGCGACCACCGGTTGCGCCAGGATCTTACGCCGATAGCCGCCGCCTGTTCCGATCCCCGAACTCCAACTGCGCGCGAGCCGTTCGGACGCAGCCAGATGACCCATCAGATGCGCTGGATTACCGCCGGTTTGCGGCCAGGCGGCATTGCGCACCGGCGCAGGCAGAGTGACACGACGATCCCCGCCTTCATCGACACTCATGCCGTGCCGGACGGTCGTGGTGGCTTCGCGCTTACCACGCAGCGGGGGTTTGACTTCACCAAACCATTCATCCCCCACGCCGCAGCCGGACAGGGCGACGAGGGTTGCACCCAGGGCACCGAGCAGGGAGGCCCGACGGGTCAGTTCCTGGCCGGTCCGTTTTGGCACGGCGCCAAGACCAAGTGCGGGGGCCGCGTCGCGGCGATCGGGGCGAGTTTTGTCCATATGATCCTCGTGGAGCGTGACGACCCGGCTGGGGTCCGGAGCGTGATGACCGAAGGCGGGATCGCCGGGGGCCTGCATCACGCTCTCACATCAAAATGCGAGAGCAGGGTGTTTTTCCTTCCAGACGCATCCTGCCTAGCCGTCGATCCGGCCGAGCAGAGCATTGGCACGTGCGCGCACGCCATCAGGCGCGGTGACGTCTTTCGCCAGGTCACGCAAGATCACGCGGGCCTGATCGGCCTGGCCCATGCGTAGGGCCAGCACGGCCTGGGC
Organism: Acetobacteraceae bacterium; assembly: GCA_009693795.1. Classification (GTDB taxonomy): domain Bacteria; phylum Pseudomonadota; class Alphaproteobacteria; order Acetobacterales; family Acetobacteraceae; genus SHWF01. Next base: position 7,365 of record SHWN01000086.1, on the reverse strand, counting down.
TTCGCGTGCCAGACCACGCCAGGGATTATCCGGTGCCAATAAGGGGCCCAGACGGGCCTGCAACTGCGCCGGATCGCCATCATCGAGCTGATATTGTACCACCATCAGGCTGGCATAATCGCGCAGCACCGTATCTGTAGCGTTATCACTGGCGACAACCTGGGCGAGAGCAGCGGCACCCTGGCGATCTCCCGCCTGGGCGCGCAGGCCGGCGGCACGCAGGCGCGCCAGCGCGCGATAGCCGGATGGCCCTTCGGCCGCCACCTGTTCAAAGCTTTTTGCCGCGTTGGCGCGATCAGTGGGCGCAGCGGTGGCGCTCAGGGCCTCGGCACCGCGCTGGGCGGCCAAATAGGCTTCCGCCGCCACCAATTCCTGTTTCGCCTGCCACCAGCGCCACCCTTGCCACCCCCCCGTGGCACCGACGATCAGCACAGCACCCGCGATCAGCACGCCACCATATTGCTTAAGCAATGCCTGGGCGCGGTCGGCGCGCAGCTCCTCGTCTACTTCGTCGAAAATATCGACCACTTTTGTCCTTTTCCGCGGGGGCGGAATTGCAGGGATGAACGCCCGCAAGAGATACCCTCGGGCAAAACTCGGAACGGCGCCCGCTCTGGCGGCGGCCGGAACATAGCGATGCGCGGTGCTACGGGCAAATGCACTGTGCCGATCGCGCCAGCCGCGGCGGGTCGTGCAACGTAATATTTATCGTTATACATGATTATCGGCTCATGTTTCGTGTAGCGACCATGATCTCGTTCCTTGGTATGGCGCCTGTGGGCCCCGTCGCCCTGACTGGCTTCGCCGCCCCCCCCCCGGTAGAGCCGAGCGGCATCCTACTGAGGCTGAACGACATCAGCATCCAGCTGATACAACGCGCCCTGTTTGACGCTGTCTGGTCGCTCGTCATTGGGCGGGATTGTTCTGTTGTCTATTAGGCCCGGGGCCTCGGCTATTGCCGCCCCCGGGCCGCCGCCGGCAGCCCCGGCATTTTGCTAGCGTAGCCTGGCCGGCGTGGATTGCTGGCGCGATCCGGCCGCCCTGGTCAACCGCTGGCCGACGGCCCCAGCGCCCTGACCGCCGCGCAGGAAGCGCACCGCACATTGCGTTGGCCGATGTTCTGCAAAGCACCGCCAACCCAACCGGTTGGCGCCTAGCGTAACGCAGACCTGTCGAGATCGTCATAGTCCTGCCACGAGTTTGTGATGATAATGCCTCTACTATGCCACCCAGCATGGATGAATGGACTGGATATGGACAAGACGGACCTCTCCCCCACAACGCATCACGGCCTGGCCCCGGCCACCCGCAAATGGCCGGTTGGCGTCGTATTGCTGATCGCCCTCGCATTGATGCTGGCAGTACCATTGGCGAGCCGCGCCTTTGGCGCTGGCGGCACCGCAACCTATCCCGGCTGTGCCACCGCGCCCTGGACTACTACATGCGCCTGCGCGATGACCTTCAACGGGGCAGCCATGGCCTATGGCGATTTTGCGCGGACGCTCCGCCGCCCGGGTGGCGCGTCGGACGGTGCCAACGTCGAGACAATCCTGGCGTCTTAGCGGCGGGCCTGCCGGATCGACCAGCCGATGACCCGCTCCACGGCTCAGGAACGCCCCCAATAGCCCCCTATCTCACCCGGTATATTTTGTGGCTTCGATTACGGGTGAAGGGGCGGACCTCGGTCGGCCAGCGGCCTTGCTCGGCGAATTTTCCCCATTCCGGGCTGAGCAGAACCGCCGGGCTGTCGATTTCATAGATCGCGGAGTAACGCGCGCCTTCATGCGCCTTTGGCATCGTCGCACCCGCCAGCTGCATGGTGAAATCCTCTCCGACAATCCGTGACGCGCCACGCACACCGGGGACCTGGCTGATCAGCGGCACGTGTTCGGTATCATACACCTCGTTGAATAAGGCTTCCTTGTCGGCATCGACATCCATGCTGACGACAAACAGGTATTTGGTTCTGAAGGGCATGCGGGGTCTCCGTTGCTGCTGGCGCCATGTTGCGGGAGAAGCGCGGTTTCGCCAAGCTCGCGGCTGACCGAGAAGGAATTCCGTCCCATGGCGCTGAACCGCAAGCCTTTGGTATATTTTGAACGCTTCTTCGATCCCATCGCCGAACAGATTCTCGGCGCGGCGGACGATATCGAGCTGGTGCGTCTTCACTATGCAACACCCGAGGCCGAGATCTGGCCTGAGATGCAGCGCACCTGCGGTTATCACGTCAGCGCGCGGACAGAATTGCGGGACCCGTGGCTGGGTGGCGCCGCCCTGCTCACGCGTTGTCCGGATTTGCTGGCGATGTGCTCGACCGGCGCGGGTTATGACGTGATTGATGTCGATGCCTGCACAAAGACTGGCGTGATCGTGTGCAGCCAGTCCGGCACCAATTTCGAACCCGTCGCCGAACACGCGATCGGGCTTATTCTGTCGCTGTCCAAGAAGATCGGTCTGGCCAATCGCGCGCTGCTGCGCGGCGATGCACATGACCGCTACGCCCTAATGGGCAATGACATTCAGCACAAGACCGTGGGCATTGTCGGGCTAGGTAAAATCGGCACGCGCAGCGCACATTTTTCCCGGGCGTTCGATATGAACGTGATTGCCTATGATCCGTATTTAACGGCCGAGAAGATCGCGGCGCGTGGCGCGCGCAAGGTGGAGTTTGCCGAATTACTCACGCAGTCAGATTTTATTTCCATCCACTGCCCGCGCACGCAGGAAACCATCAACCTGTTCGACGCGGCGGCTTTCGCGCGCATGAAGCCCAACGCCTATTTTATCAATACCGCGCGTGGCCTAATCCATAACGAGGCTGCGCTGCTGGAGGCACTGATAAGTAAAAAAATCTCTGGCGCTGGAATCGACGTGTTCGACGTGGAACCGCCGCCGCCCGACCATCCGTTGCTGCATCTCGATAATGTCATCGCCACCCCTCACACCGCCGGCGGCACGCATGAGGCCGCCCTCGCGATGTCACGCGCTACGGCCGAGCAATGGATCGATATCTTACGCGGGCGCGTGCCGCCCCGGTTGGTGAATCCCGAAGCCTGGCCGCTTTATACGGAGCGATTTGAGCGCGTCATCGGCTTCCGCCCGGATCATCTGGGATAATACTTGGTCTTGGGGATCTGCGCGGCCGGAAGGAAGGTCGGGGCCTTGCGCCCAATCTTCCTTAAGGTCGGTCAGGCCCCAAGGCTAAGCTTATCACCGGCTGATTCCCGGCGTGCCGGGAGCCACTGCATAAAAATTCATCGTCAGTGAGACGGCTGTGTAATAGCCCATCAGCACGATGATATCGGTGACGCCTTCATGGCTCAAAGCGGCGACAGCGCGGTCGTGTAGGCCCTGTGGGATCAACCGTTCGCCAACCAGGGCTATGGCCATTTCATAGACGATTTGCTCGCGTGCGTCGGTAAAGCTGGTGGGCAGGCCGGCGACGATGGCGGCGGTGGCGGCGTCTGGCAGGCCTACTTCCTTGCCGCGTTTTTCATGTGCGGTGGTGGGATAGGCGGAGCGCCATTTGCTGTTGATCACCAGCACGGCGATTTCGCGTTCGCGCTCGCTGATGGAGGACGCGCCAGGGGTAAAATGCCGCCCCAACGGATCCGCGGCGCGCAGCAAGGCGGGGTTGTGCATCCAAATTTTATAAGGGCCTGGCAAGCGCGCGCGGGGGCCATCCACCATAAGGTCGTAGCCGGCTCGCTGTGCCGCGGTCATGTCCGCCAGCGGGAGTTCGGCGTAGCGGCCGAAAGTCGGGGTCTTGCTCATATATTTTTCCTTGTGGGGATTTAGGCCGCGTGGGCCGGCAGCCCCATCGCCTGTTGAAAATCCAGTTCGAAGATTTTTGAGGCCATAACCTGGCAGCGTTTCATTAGCCGGTGTTCATCAGGGCCATAATCGGGGCGCGCATAATGCCAGGTACCAATATGATCCCAGAGCAGTAGGTCGCCTTGCGTCCATTCATGCACGTAACGGTATTTGTCTTGCAGCACATGATCCAGCAGCGTGCGGAGTAATGTAGCACTTTCGGTTGCGGGCAGGCCATCGATGCAAGTGGTAAAGCCTGGATTGACATAGATCACCTTGCGTCTGGTGATCGGGTGCGTGAGTAACACAGGATGATGCACCGGTGGGCGTTGGCGGCGTTGTTCATCGGTTAAAGCCGGACGCTGGCTGCCTTTTTCGTGGCGCATATATTCCCAGTAAAATTCGATATCATGCGTCGCGGTCAAGCCATCCAGCCGCGCGATCATCGCCGCCGAAAGATCGACGGCGGCGGCCTGCGTGTTGGTGAATTCCGTTCCGCCCAGAGCGCGACCGTCGCGCATCGGCACCATGAAGGCGGACAGCACATTTACGAAACCGATGGTTTTCGAGTAGGTCATATCGGTATGCCAGGATTGGCCGGCATCGGGGGCGCCGATTAACTTTCCCTCGCGCTTCACATTGGACAGGATCGTGACTTCCGGCATGCCGGGCTCAACATGGGGAATGCCTTTTAGCACCTGAATATCGCCGAAGCGCGCCGAAAACTGGCGCAGATCCGCCGCTTCCAGCGCCTGACCGGGGAAGCACAGCACGCCGTGCTCCCCCAGAGCGCGCAGAACGGCGGAAAACTCTCCGTTGGTCATCCGGCGCGGATCGAGGCCGTGCACCGTCGCGCCGAGAATTTGTCCCGTTGGTTCAATACGCAGCATGAGCCTACTCCGCCAGACGGGTGGATTGCCAGGTGACCATTTCCCATTGTCCACTGCGCTTGGCGTAGACATCGGTGAAACGCACGGTGAAGGCGGTTGGCTTGCCGCCCGACGTCACGCCGATGCGGGCCTTGCCGGTGAGGACCACCGTATCGCCGCAATCCTGCGCCATCACATCCGAAGGGGTCATTTCGGTATAGACCGTGGCGCCGCTTTCCATGGCGCCGAGCAAGGTTGCCTTGGTGTCCATGCGCGCGGAGGAATGCGTGTAGATCAAATCATCCGCGATCAGGCTCTTGAGTGTTGCGATATCCTTGCGGGCCGTTGCGTCCATCCGCTGCTTGTCCAGCGCGATGATCATTTCTCCTGTTGATGCCATTTTCTCTCTCCCTTCGTTGTTAACTTATGCCGCTCCGCGAGTTGTCGATTTCACGCCTCTCCGCGAGCGGGCCATTCGGGCTTATGATAACCGAGCGGCACCGATGGCCGCGCCCAATGCGGTTTGGTTTCCGATAATTGCACCACGGGCCCAAGATGGCGCAGCTTCCCGGATGGCGTCTCACTGGTGGTGGACCAGCGCGCCAGCTCCTCGACGGTGAATTCTGCGGGCGCGGCGCGGGCGGCATCGCCGGAGATTTCGCCCAGATCGACAATCCATTTACCCACCTGTGCGAGCGAAATGCGGACCAGCCAACTGCCGCCCTCCGTCGCTCGGCGCCACAGCGCGACCATGGCGCCGAACGCCATCAAATAGCCGGTGCAGTAATCGATGGCGGAGACGGGATAGAAATCCGGACCTGGCTTCTTGCCGGGCACGATCTCGGTCTGGCGCAGGGTCATGCCGCTGACGGTTTGCACCACGGTATCGAAGCCGCGCCGAGATGCCCACGGCCCTTCATGGCCAAAGGCGCAGAGCGAGACGCAGACGATGCCGGGGCGCAGCGCCGCCAGTTCCTCGGGCGAGAAACCGCGCCCGGCGAGGGTGCCAGGCCGATAGCCTTGCGAAAACACGTCTGCCTGACGCACCAGGCCTTGCAATGTCTCAACAGCCGCCGGATCACGCAAATCGAGCTGCGCCGACAATTTTCCGTGCCCGGTATCCCATTCCTGATACCCGAGATTGGGCAAATGCGGCGCCGTGATCTTCATCACGTCGGCACCATGTTCGGCAAGCGTGCGCGCACAGGTGGGCCCCGCCAGCACACGGGTCAGGTCTAGCACGCCCACACCTGCAAGCGGGCGATTGCCAGCGGGCAGCGCTTCCACCGGTGCCTCGCCGATTTTTATCACTTCCATCAGCGGCAAGGCCGCGATGGCTTTGGCCTGCGGATGAGCTGCCCATTCCGCCTGGGTGCGCACTGCGCCACCGGCACCGTTGGCCGCGATGATGGCGTCTTCCAGATCGGCGGCATTCCAGTTCAGCACCGCCTTTGCCACCGCGTCCCGGTTCTCTGCCACCGCCAGAACCTTCAGCGCAGCGGCCCGATGGTTGGGGAAGTTGCAATGCAAATAGCTCCAGCGCCCATCCTTGGTCGGGTAAACACCCATGATGGAATTTCGCGCGTGGGAAAGTTCGCCATCGCCCAGTTTCATGTAATGGCCGCTACGCAAGGATGCCGTGGCCTGACGTAGATCTACCCCCACGGCTTGCCGCCGCCCCGCGCGCAGCGCCCAGAGATCGTCCACCGCAAGGCCGGTGGCGGCCAAGGTGGCCGCACCGGCGATGCCGATGCGAAAAGGCGTTGGCAGCACCGGATCAGTACCGCCCGTAAAGGTAACGGCATCGGCGCGATCGGCGGACCAGCCAGCAACGGGCAGAATCGTGCGCAAGGCGGCTTGCGGCATGGTGGGATCCTCCCAGGTGCAAGCGGTGATGATGCCCCGGAACGGGCACCTTGGCCATGGTCTTGGACTCGCCTGCCGATCGTGCCAAGCTTCCCGCAACCGCGACAGGGTCGTGATGGGCGACCCTGCATAGAGGAGGGCGACCAATGGCTTATGATCTGTTGATCAAGAATGGCCTGATTGTCGATGGCTCTGGCATGCCGGCGTTTCGGGCCGATCTTGCTGCCAAGGACGGGAAGATCGTCGCGATTGGACGGCTGGATGGGCCAGCGAAACAAACCATCAACGCCGATGGCCGCGCGGTGGCGCCGGGCTTTATCGACAATCACGCGCATTATGACGGGCAGGTGACGTGGGACCCGCTCTGCACGTTCTCGCCGCAACATGGCGCGACCACCGTTATTTTCGGCAATTGCTCCTTGGCGCTAGCGCCGGTGCGGCCGAACGGCAAGAAGCGCACCGCGGAATTCCTGTCCTACGTCGAAGCCATTCCGATGGAGGTGCTGGAAACCATCGATGTGGATTGGGAAACCATCCCCGAATATATGGACAAGCTGGATAAGCGCCTGGGTGTGAATACCGGCACGCTGATCGGGCATACGCCGGTGCGCTATTACGTGATGGGCGATGAATGCCAGAAGCGCGAGGCGACGCCCGAAGAAGTCAGGCAAATGCAGGATGTGGTGCGCGATGGCATGACGGCTGGCGCACTCGGTCTTTCACTCTCGTGCCAGAAAGGGCATTTTGATCCGCAGGGTGTGCCGATCCCAGCCTTATGGGCGTCCGAGGAGGAGGTTTTCGCGATCGCCGATGTGCT
>SHWN01000085.1 GCA_009693795.1 Acetobacteraceae bacterium | reverse complement strand
CACCTCGATGGCCTTATCCGCTACGCTATCTTTCATCCCCGGCAATTCGGTCAGGATCAGCCCCACCTTCAACGCCTGAAACGGATGCAGGCTTAACGCCGAACTACCTTGGCGCGCTAGAGCTTCCGCCACCGTCAACACATTGCCGGCCACGGCAAAAGGAATGATCTTAATCGTCGCCAATAATTCCCGAGGCGCGATCACGGCATAATCGGGCAAGGTACCCACCGTGATGCTCTCATCGATCGCGTTCAACTGATCGATTTTTGCCGCATTGACGCGCAACAACCCCGGCACCTCGGCCGATAAATTCACCCGCCCCGTCGCCGCGCGCGACCGCGCGATCAATGGCGAGAGCATGGTCTCCGCCAACCGGTCTGCCGCGATATCTTCCGGCACATCGCCCGGCTGCAACCGTACGGCGGTAATCTCCGTCCGCCCATCGTCACGGATGGCCGCTAAGACCGCGTCGTCGATCACCGATCCCTTGCGCAGCATCTTGCCGCCGAGGCGATGCGAATGCGCTAGGATGCAACCCTTGGCCTCTTCCAGCGGAACGATGCCAAAAATCACGAAGGTAGTTTCTTTTTATTTGCCTGCCCCAACGGCGCCCCGCGATGCGCCGCGACGATTTGCGCCATGATCGACAACGCAATTTCCGCCGCCGTCACAGCCTCGATATTCAACCCCACCGGCCCATGAATGCGTGCCATCGCTTCATCGGTATGCCCCAACTCCCGCAACCGCCCCAGCCGCGCCGCATGCGTGCGCCGCGATCCCAACGCGCCAATATAAAATGCCGGCGATTTCAACGCCCGATCCAACGCCGGATCATCCAGCTTCGGATCATGCGTCAATGTCACCACCGCCGTGCGCACATCCGGCCGCAACTTGTCCATCGCCTCATCCGGCCAATCGGTGGACACGGTCACATTGGGAAAGCGTTCATCCGTGGCGAAAGACCGCCGAGGATCCACCACCGTTACCGCCCAACCCACTTGCGAGGCCACCGGCACCAGCGCCTGCGCGATATGCACGGCGCCAACCACCACAATACGCGGCTTCGGGTTATACACATGCAAAAACCACTCGCCCGATTCCAACTTCTGCGTGCTGCTTTCATCCGCCCGCAACGCCATCCGCGCGGCTTCATTCACATCCGACGGTGCCGCCGGATCGGGCAAAAGGAACTGCTCACCCGTCGGCAATTTCGTCGCGGCCACCACCGGGCGGCCCTCGCGCTTCGCGGCTTCCAGCGCGGCAATCAGCTCGGGTGTCACGCCAGTTTCTCCACAAACACTTTTAACTTTCCACCACAGGCCAACCCAACCTCCCAGGCCCGTTCATTGGTAATGCCAAAATCCATCAATTGCGGCACCCCGGTCGCCATCGTCTGCTTGGCGATATCCGCCACCGCGCCCTCAATGCAACCACCGGAAACCGACCCCGCCATCTTGCCCGATTTCGTCACCGCCATCTGGCTCCCCGGCGGGCGAGGCGAACTACCCCAGGTCTCCGTCACCGTGGCAATCGCCACATCTTCCCCGGCTTTACGCCAGGCGGCGGCGATGGACAGGATGTCATCAGGTTCTTGCAAGCTCATGCGGCGGACCTCCAGGTTGTGTGTCGCGCCGGCGCGGGGCTCGACAATAAATCGATCAAGGCGCGCAGACTGGACAAATTATGCACCGGGCAAAAATCATCCACATGCGGCAGCATAGCGCGAATACCCTGGGATTTTGGCTCGAACCCATCCCAGCGCAATAATGGATTCAACCAGATCAACCGCCGACAACTGCGATGCAGCCGGTCCATATTCTCCGTCAGCACCTGCAACCCGTGCTGGTCGCGCGGCCGGTCCAGCCCATCGGTAATCAATAGCACGATCGCGCCCTGTCCCAGCACCCGGCGCGCCCAGTCCCGGTTAAACCCGTCCAAAGATTCCCCAATCCGCGTACCACCAGACCAGTCGGGAACAATATGCGACACCATCTGAAACGCCACTTCTGGATCGCGATGGCGCAATTGCCGCGTGATATTGGTCAACCGCGTGCCGAACAGAAACACATGCACCCGGTCCCGATCATTCGTCACTGCATGCAGAAAATGAAGTAAGATCTGTGCATAGCGCGACATGGAGCCAGAGATATCGCACAGCACCACCAAAGGCGGCGGCCGCGTCACCTGTCGGCTTCTGGCAATATCCAGAATCTCCCCACCTTGGCGCAGACTGGCGCGAATCGTCCGCCGCAAATCCGTGGTCGGCCCCAGCGGATCGGGGCGCAGCCGGCGCGTCTTCCTCATATCCAGCGGTAAATGCAGCCTTCGGATTTCCGCCTTAGCGCGGCTGATCTCATCCGCACTCATCGCCTCGAAATCCATCCGCTGCAGCCGCTCGCGGTCACTCACCGTCAGCACCGCATCCACCACTGGCGGCTCGTCCTCCACGTGCGGCTTTGGGTCGCCCGGTGAGGCAAACGCTTCGGATACCCGGCGTGAGGCCGGCGGTGCACGATCCTGTTTCTTGTTCTTCTGCGCCTCCAGCAGCGCCATCGCTACCGCTTGCTCGGCGGCCGTCGGATCGCGCCAGAACAGCGCAAACGCCTGGTCGAACACCTCCTGATGCTCGCGCCGATGGATCATCACCGCCCGTAAGGCCGTACGCGCCTGGGCCTTGTCGCCAAGGTTGATCTGCACCAGCGCCTGCACCGCGGCCAGACTTTCCGCCGGCCCCACCGGCAGACCGGCGCGACGCAGCAGACGAACAAAATTAAGCACATTGGCGGCCAAGGTGCCGATGGGCGCCGCGAGCGTATCTGCAGGCGGCGGATCGTCACCACGTGCCGCCGCATCGTTCATATCGCGGCCACCGCTTCCCGCGCCCCGGTAATCAGCCGCGCCGCCTCGGCGCCACGCACCTTGGCAATATCATCCTGGTATTTCAGCAACACGCCCAGCGTTTCACCCACCGCCTCTGGCGATAGATCCCGCTGATTGAGATAGGTCAGCGCCTGCGCCCAATCGATCGTCTCCGCCACCCCCGGCTGCTTAAACAATTCTGTCGTGCGCAGCCGCTGCACAAACGCAACCACCAGCGCTGACAATGCCCCCGCCACCTCCGGCGCCTTGATCGCCAGGATCGCGCGTTCGCGCGCGGCGTCGGGATAATCCACCCAATGATACAAACACCGCCGCCGGATCGCGTCATGCACCTCGCGCGTGCGGTTCGATGTCAAAACCACAATCGGCTTGGTACCCGCGTGGATGGTGCCCAATTCCGGTACCGAAATCTGATAATCCGCCAGCAGCTCTAGCAAAAATGCCTCAAACGGTTCATCCGCCCGATCCAGCTCATCGATCAGCAGTACGGCGGGCGGCAGATCGGGATCGATGGCCGATAGCAGCGGCCGCGCCTGCAAGAATTCCCGCGCATAAATATCGGACGACAACGCCGCCCGGTTGGTATCCCCGGCCGCTTCCGCCAGCCGGATCGCCATCAATTGCCGCGCATGATCCCATTCATAGGCCGCCGCCGAGAGATCCATGCCGTCATAACATTGCAGCCGCACCAACCGCCGCCCCAACCCACTTGCCAACACCTTAGCAATTTCTGTCTTGCCCGTGCCCGGCTCCCCTTCCAGCAGCAAGGGCCGCCCCATCACTAGCGCCAGATGGACCGTCGTCGCCAATTCCCGATCTGCGATATAGCCCTGCCCGGCGAGCAGGCTGGCGGTCTCGGGCACGCTTACGGGCAAGGTCACTTGAAAAAACTTCCGGCTAGAATCAGAAAAACAACCACCCCCACGCCCATGCCGCCCCAGCCAATGATGGGAATGCCATAAGGCCGTGGCGGGATTAGATCGAAAATCCCTACACTGCGCGGCACCGGAGTAACCGGCGTGTTGCGCATATGCGGATCATCTTCTGCTGGCGCCATCACAACCGAGGCTCGCACAGCCGGCACCACCTCGGCCACCGGCGCCAGCCGCGCGGTAAACCGGTCGAAAAACGCCTCCGCCATCTGTTTGGCCGAGGCATCGATTAGCCGCGCCCCCAACTGCGCGATCTTTCCCCCGACCTGCGCCTTTACCACATAGGTCAATACGGTGCCGCCCTCGGCATCGTTCAGCCGCACCGCTGCGCCGCCCTTGGCGAAGCCCGCCACGCCGCCCTGGCCCTCACCAGAAATCATATAGCCATTCGGCGGATCGATCTCGCTCATGCTGACCTTGCCAGAAAACCGCGCGGAGATCGGGCCGATCTTCATCGCGACGGTGGCCTGGAGTTCGTTCTCCCCCAGCCGTTTCATACTCTCACAGCCGGGAATGCTGGCCTTCAAGGCCTCGGGATCGTTCAACGCATCCCACACTTTCTGGCGCGGCGCCTGGATTCGCCGCTCGCCGCTCATATCCATTCGCCATTTCTCCTTGTGCACCAACGTTACCGGCAGGGTCGGGGCCGCGCAACCGATGCACCCGGACGACACATCAACACCGGTTGTCTTACACCGGACAAATTGCCACAATCCTCCCTAGACTGAGCCGGCCAAGGAAAATCGCTACCAACGGATCCGCCTTTTGCCCACGGAACAGAAATGCTATTGTGCGCCAGCATGCTGGGCCATAGGGAGGTTGTCTTACACCGGACAAATTATTTTTTGGCGCGGGCGATCAGGTAGGGCATTGCTTCCACCGCAATCGGTAGCCATCCACGTCCGCCCACACATCGTCGCCGTCGCTACCGACGTCACGAAGGACACACGCGGAAGCGCCTCGCGCTGATGCAGGTTGGAAATATGCAACTCGATGATCGGTGCCTTCACATTCTTCAGCGCGTCAAGAATGGCGACGGCGGTGTGGGTAAAGGCCGCCGGATTAATAGTGATGCCGGCCACGCCAGCAATCGCCTCATGGATCCAGTCCTCCAGATGGCCTTCATAGTTATACTATTCGGAACGAAATTTCCCAGCCAAGCGACGCCGCTCGCGCCCGGCACACCGCCTCCACCTCCGGCAGGGTGACCAAACCATAAATCTCCGGCTCACGCGTCCACAACAGATTGAGGTTTGGGCCGTTCAGGACAAAGATCGGTTGGCTCATGAGATGCTCGCTTTGGAAGGGAAGATAGAGTGGGGGCTGTCAATTCGTCCAGGATACGCGATGATACACCGCATTCTAAAAGCTCAAAACGGGTAAAAATCCAACACAGGGGTGGATCGTGAAGCACAGACATCACACGAGTATTTGGCTTCTTTCGGCTCTTCTCATGCTGCCATCCTGGCCGAGCGCGCAAGCGCAAGGCCAAGCAGGAGCTCTGGTCTTCGCCGTGGAATCCCTGGCCGCGCAAACACTGGACCCAATCCTCGAACAGCGCCCAGGCAATGCCGTCTATCAGGCGGCGATGTATGATTCCCTGGTCGGCTTTAACCTAGCAAAAGGCGGCACCGGCCCCGGCGTCGCCGAACGCTGGGAACTCGCCGCCGACGGGCTGAGTTGGACATTTTTTCTCCGCCCCAGTCAGACATTTCATAACGGCGATAAACTCACCGCGCAGGACGTGAAATTCAGCCTGCAACGCCAGATGGCACCGAATTCCACCGCCGCCACCGCCGCCACCATGCGCCGCACGATCAAAAGCATCGACGTCATCGATGACCTCACTTTGCGCGTCAACACCAACAGCCCACAAATCTCCCTACCAGCCTCGCTGTCGCGCGCCGTCGCACCGGAAGGTGCGGTGATGCCGCACGCCTATATCGAACGGGTTGGCGAGGAAGAATTCCGCCGCAAGCCAATCGGCAGCGGCCCCTGGCGCTTCCTGCGCAACGTGCCCGGCGACCGCATCGAGTTCGAAGCTGCCGCCACCCCGCATTGGCGCGGCACGCCAAACTTCAAAAACCTGCATATCCTGCTGGTGCCGGAAGAAAGCACTCGCGTCGCTATGGTGCGCACGGGCGAAGCCGCCATCGCCTCTATCGGACCGGAAACCATGCTGGGTGCTACACGCGCAGGGTTACAGGTGCTGTCGGTGCCCGGCACTATGCAAGCGGTGTTCCAGTTTTGGGGCGCCTTTCGCCCGGACCAGAAAGACAACCCGATCGCCAAGCCGCGCGTACGCCAAGCACTCTCCCTCGCCATCGATCGCCAGGAACTCATTAAGCATGTGATGAATGGCAAGGCCTCGCTGCCCTATCCCTTCGCCACCTTCGGCTACACTGAAAGTTTTACCGCCGAACGCTGGGAAAAATGGTCCCGCGAAGCCTTTCGCTACGACCCTGCCTTAGCGCGCAAAATTCTCGCCGAGGAAGGCTACCCAAACGGCTTCGAGCTTAAATTCGCCAACACCGCCCTGCCGGGCACGCAGTTTATGGTCGATATCGGCACTGTCGTCGCCGATATGTGGACTAAGATCGGCATCCGCGTCACCTTGAAACATTATGAATGGGGCTCTTTCCAGCCGCTGGAACGCGGCGACCAGGCCGCCCTGGCCGGCTGGGCCTCTATGTATCGTACCGCCGGACGCCCAGACGCTCCCTGGCGCTATAACTCCTCCTACTCGCCCGACAGCACGCAGCGCCTGCTGGGCGACAAGGATAATTGCCAAACCGCGTGCCAGGCCTTCGTCGATGTCTATCGTGCCTTGCTCGATGAACGCGACCCCACCAAACGCACCACATTGAACGATCGCATGGTGGAAATCATCGCCGATAGCTGGACCGTAATCCCCATCATTGAAGGCATGGGCTACTACGCCATCAACACCAAGAAAGTCGGCCAGTTCGCCGCCATCCCCGGCCGCCACGAACTCGGTGATGTGTTTGAGCGCATCCCCCATCCGGAACAGGCGCCGTGGAAAAAATAAATCCCCTGACTGCCTGGCGACCAAGACAATGAAACGTTATATCGCCCACCGCTTACTGCAAGGCGTGTTGCTGCTCTGCCTCGTCGCTAGCATCGTATTCTTCGTCGGCCGGCTGACCGGCAATCCCGCCGATCTGATGCTGCCGGAAGATGTCTCGGCCGAGGATCGCGCGGCACTGATCCAGGTGCTTGGCCTCGATGGCCCGCTGCACGAACAATTCTTTATTTTCGTCCGCAACGCCCTGCACGGCGATCTCGGCATGTCCATCCGTATGCGCCAACCGGCGGTGGAAGCGTTTTTCTCGCGCCTGCCCAACACGTTGGCGATCATTCCCTGGGCAATCCTGCTCGCCATGGCCGTGGGAATTCCCTTGGGTGTGGTCGCCGCCCTGCATCGCGGCGGCTGGATTGATCGCATGGCCGGCGCAATAGCGGTTCTCGGTGTGGCCATCCCGAGCTTCTGGCTTGGCATCCTGCTCATCTTCGTCTTCAGCGTGCAGCTCGGCTGGCTGCCATCGGGGCGCATGGGAGGCCCCTCGCATTACGTTCTGCCGGTCATTACTTTGGGCACCTTCCTGATCGCCGGCTTCATGCGCCTCGTCCGTTCCTCCATGCTGGAAGTGATGGACAGCGAATATATCAAACTCGCCCGCATCAAGGGCCTGCGCGAAAGCGTCGTGATCTGGAAACATGGTTTGCGCAATGCGTTGATCCCGGTCTTAACTTTATGGGGCGTCTTCGTCGGAAATCTGATCACCGGCGCCATCGTCACGGAAACCATCTTCGCCTGGCCCGGAATCGGGCGCCTGACCTATGAGGCTGTCATTTTTCGAGATTTTCCCCTGCTACAAGCTGTGATCATCCTGAAATCGATCCTGATCCTAAGCATCAACCTTCTGGTCGACATTCTCTACGCCTATGTCGACCCCCGCATTCGGCTGGCCTAGATGCGTCGCGCCCCCTGGATCCCAATTGTCATTATGTTTGTCATCCTCGTGATGGCGGTGTTCGCACCCTTGCTCGCCCCCTATTCACCGATTGATCAGACCCTGCATGATAAACTCCTGCCCCCCGTCTGGGTCGACGGCGGCAGCATGAAATACCTCCTCGGCACTGACGCGTTCGGGCGCGACATCCTCAGTCGATTAATTTATGGCGCCCGCGTCAGTCTGATCGTCGCCGCCCTCGCCCTGACCGCCGGCGGTGGAGTTGGGCTTCTGATCGGCATCGTCTCCGGCTATGTCGGTGGCACCACTGATGCCGTTCTGATGCGTATGGTCGATGCCGCGTTCACCTTCCCCGCCATTCTGTTCGCGCTGCTGCTGGCCGTCACCATGGGCCAGGGCCTCGGCACTTTGGTGATCGCCATCAGCCTGCTGCTCTGGGCCAGTTTCGCCCGCATCATTCGTGGCGAGGTCTTGGCACTGAAACAGCGCGACTTTGTGGCTCTGGCCCAAGTGCGGGGCTGCTCATCGGCCCGCATCATGATTACCCATATCCTGCCAAATGTGCTGAACATC
Source organism: Acetobacteraceae bacterium (assembly GCA_009693795.1). Taxonomy (GTDB): domain Bacteria; phylum Pseudomonadota; class Alphaproteobacteria; order Acetobacterales; family Acetobacteraceae; genus SHWF01. Next base: position 1,348 of record SHWN01000085.1, on the reverse strand, counting down.
TTCATGGTCCTGATCACCCTGAATATCGGCGTCGTTATCATCGCCGAGGCCTCCTTAAGTTTTCTCGGTGCCGGCGTGCCCCCGCCCACGCCAACCTGGGGCCTGATGATCTCCGACGGCCGCGGCCGTATTGCCGATGCCTGGTGGATCTCGCTCATCCCCGGCATTGCCATCACGCTCCTCGTCCTCTCGGTCAATTTGTTCGGTGACTGGCTCCGCGACCGGCTAGATCCCAGGTTACGCCAACTATGAACACGCAAACCGTGTTGGAAGTGCGCAATTTGCACACGCATTTCTTCCTCCGCCGCGGGATCGTGAAAGCGGTAGATGGGGTCAGCTTCACCCTCGCGCGCGGCGAGGTACTCGGCCTGGTCGGCGAATCCGGCTGCGGCAAAAGCGTGACCGCGCTCTCCATCATGCGCCTGCTCCCACGCGGCGGCGCGCGCACGATCCAGGGCCAGATATGGCTCGATGGCACCGATATCCTAACCCACACGCCGCGCCAGATGCGCGATGTGCGCGGACGTAAAATCTCAATGGCCCTGCAAGACCCGCAAACCTCGCTCAACCCCGTCTTCACCATCGGCGCCCAGCTACGCGAGGCCCTGATGCGCCGCCTGCGTGCGGCCCAAGCCGCCATAACCCAAGCAGCCATCGCGGCCCTGCGCGCCGTCGATATTGCCGCGCCGGAACAACGCATGGGCCAATACCCGCATCAGATGAGCGGCGGTATGAAACAGCGCGTCGTCGGCGCCATCGCCATCAGCGGCCACCCCGACGTGTTGATCGCCGATGAACCCACCACCGCGCTCGATGTCACCATCCAATTACAATATCTGAAGCTGCTCAAACGCCTACAACAGGACACCAACATGGCGATCCTGTTCATCACCCATGATTTCGGGGTTGTGGCACGGATGTGCGACCGCGTGGCGGTGATGTATGCCGGCCGCATCGTCGAATGCGGCAAGGTGACCGATGTGTTCGCCCACCCATCGCATCCCTACACAAAGGCGCTCATCGCATCCGTTACGAAGCTCAAGGGCAGCTCCGGGCGCCTGCCCACCATCGAAGGCCAACCCCCCTCGCTGATGGATATCCCCATCGGATGTCGCTTCGCACCACGCTGTCCGCATGCCGAGCAACGCTGCCGCGACATTTACCCGCCATCCTTCCCGATTAATGACACACATACCGCAGATTGTTGGCAACTCGCCCCATCATGACCTCCGCACCCCTGCTGCGCGTCGATCGGCTGCGCAAGTATTACCCCGTCACCAAAGGCGTCCTGTTCGCGCGCGCCCTCGGGCAGATAAAGGCGGTGGATGATATTTCCTTCACCATTGGG
>SHWN01000084.1 GCA_009693795.1 Acetobacteraceae bacterium | reverse complement strand
AGGCAGCGCGCATTAACCGTCACCTTATCGGGCTGCGAACGCGGCACATAAAACACAGCCATGCCACAATGTTTGCAGAACGGATGCTGCGCCACACCGGTCTCGAATGTATAGACCGTCAGATCATTCTTACCGCTCAGCAATCCAAAATCGGCGGGGAAAACAGGAAGGTGCAGAATCCCCTTCTTCGTGCAGATCGTGCAACTGCATTGCGAAAGCAGATCGAGATCGACCTTAGCGCGAAACCTCACCCGTCCGCAATGGCAACCGCCTTCGCGTGTTTCAAGCATCGTCCGTCCCCCTGTATTCATCCTTTGGTCGTTCGTCCTGCCATCCATCAGGAATAAACGCATAGCCTTCCATCAACCGCCGCGCGGTGCGCCCCAAAGTGGCACGGGTCACCACCGGCGTATTGGCACCCAGTAAAAATTCGGTCTCGGTGTCGATCACCCCGGCCGGATGACCGATGCGCACATCCTTCGCATTGCGCCGATCATTACGCGCCGCCTCATACACCAGCGTCCCCTCCAGCCGCGCCGCCACGCCGGTCGCCACGGTGGACGTGCCCGCATACGTTTTGTGCATCTGCTGCATGAACATCAGCCGCGAGACCAGATCCACCTCCTCGGCCCGCACCAGGCATTTACCCAGTACGTTCCGGTAATCAGCAGCCGGCGAAACCATTCCGAGCAAGGGCGCCGCGGGCGTTTCGGCGCGCGCCCGATCCGGCGCGGTCGCAAGACCCATGCGATGTGCCGCCGCGCCACGAATTTTTTCCAGCCTGTCGCGCAAGGCCATATCGGCATCGATTTCGGCGGCGGTTTCCGTGCCCTTTAACCCGACATCAACCGCGCGGATGAACACATGCGCATTGCCGATATCAATCAGCGAAACCTCGATCTCCCCCACCCCCACAACCGCAAGACGATCGCGCGCATGTCCCGTGGGCAACAACGCCCCCGTGGCACCGCCTTGCGTGTCGGAAAAATCGATCAGGATGCGCGCCCCGCTTCCCGGCACGCCCGGCACGACGTAATCGCCGCGTTCCATTGGCCGCTTCCCCGCCACCGGCACTTCGATGCTCAGAACGCGGTTCAGATTGGTATTGAACACCCGCACAATCGTCACCGGCGCAGTGGCCGCAACCAACCCTTCGTACACTGCATAAGCCCCGACGGCGGCCGAAATATTGCCGCATAGCGACAAAAAATCGATATCGGGATGATCGATTTCCACCTGCCCGAACGTGTAGGTCAGATGCGTCCCCGCGGCACGCGGCATATCGGTGCGTGGCGGCCCAATAATCGCCAGCTTGGAGGTCAAGGGATCCGCCCCGCCCAACCCATTGATCTGGCGTTTGTCCGGCGATCCAAAGAGGGCAAGAATAAGTCGATCCCGCGCCTCCACATCCCCCGGCAGATCGGCCTCGCGCAGAAACACGGCCTTGGAAGTGCCACCACGCATCAGCACAGTGCGGATCGAATGCGGGATCATGTCCATGACCCGAAGCCTAACCCACTCCCGCCACCACCGTCACCCCTGCGTCGTATCTCATTAAGCGCGGCACCGGCCGGCATTCCCACCCGGCGACCCAGCGGCAGCATGCCTGTTGCCAGAGCCGCGAGCGAAGCAGACCACCGGCACCGAGGACACCCGGAACGCGTCACTCCGGCTATTTACCGCTGTCGATCACGCTCCCCAAGCGGAACGACAAAGCAAGGCCTCTCGTTCGGTATTCACACCGCCACCGGTGGCGCCCGACGCACCAGGAACAACGCCAGCACCACGGTCGGTACCAGGACAGTCAGGGCCAAGAGTTCCATCGCTGCGTTGTCCAATGGCATGATCCCGCCGCCCGGCGTGGCCAGCAAGAGCCCTCCCAACCCCAGCATCACCCTCAGTGGCCACTCCAGTCCCCCCGCTCGGCGGAGATCGCCGACAAAGGCCTGGTAGCCCTGGATCCCGCCACAGACGAACAACGTGCCGATCAGGGCGGTTACCGTCAGATAGAGCGACTCCCAGAGATTGCCCTGCAGCACCAACGAGGGGTTTAACACGAAGAAGAAAGGAATGAAGTAGATAATGGAGCCTACCCACATCGACTCCCATCCCGTCTTCATCGCCGGAGCGCCGGCGATGCCGGCGGCGGCGAAGGAAGCGATCGCAACCGGTGGCGTGATGGATGAAAGCATGCCCCAGTAGAAGATGAACATGTGCACCGCCATCCGGTTAAGCCCGGCCTTTTCCAGCGCGGGACCGACCAGGATGGCCAGGAAGATGTAACAGGCGGTGGTAGTCAGGCCCAAACCCAGGATCAGGCTCGTGACAGCGCACATCACTAACAGCAGCATGATGTTGTCGCCAGCCACCGCCAGCAGATCGTTGGCCAGACTCGATACGACACCGGTAAGGGAGAACGCGCCGATCAGCAACCCGCAGCCGGCCAGGATGCCCACCAGCTCGACAAAGGTGCGGCCGTTGACCTCCAGGAATTTCAGATACCAAGCGCCGGTCAGGCGCTTGTCGCCCCACACCTCATTCAAGGCGACCAGCAGCAGCATCCCACCCAGCGCCGGCATCAGAATGGCGTTCATCCAGGCATCGAACGCTGCCCCATCCGGCGCTCCTGCCGGCACGGCAAGTGCCTTGACCCAGTTCTCGCTTCCGTAGGCCATGGCCAGCATGGCAATCAGGGTGACAACCAGATTGACGGTATTGGCCATCGTCCATTTGGCGGGTTGCTCCCACTGCGCCAGAACCAGCAGCAGGGCAGTCGCATAGAAGGGCGCATGGCTCTCGCGCTTGAAATACAGCAGCAAGGTGATCAGAACGACGATGACAAAGGCGTAGAACCAACCGTCCTTCAGCGTCTGCCAGGCGCTGGGTAGCTCCGATCGCGGCAGGCCCTTCAGGTTATGGCGGGCCGCGTAGGAATCGACCTGCATAAACAATCCGGCATAGTAAAGGAGAGCGGGAAGAATCGCGGCCGCGGCGACCTCGGCGTAGGTCACGTTCATGAACTGCGCCATCACGAAGGCGGTCGCGCCCATCACCGGCGGGGCCAGCACGGCCCCGGTAGATGCACAGGCCTCAATCGCACCCGCATAGGAAGCGCGAAATCCGGTCCGCTTCATCACCGGAATGGTCATGGTGCCGGCGGTCAACACGTTGGACACGATCGACCCCGACATCATCCCGAGCAGGCCGCTGGCGAAGATGCAGACCTTGGCGGCACCGCCGCGGAACGTGCCGCACATGGCGAACGCCAGGTTGATGAAGAACTTGCCCGCGCCGGTCATCATCAGTGCCGTGCCAAACACCAGGAAGCCGATGACCGTGTCCGCGAAGGCCTGGATCGGTATGCCCAGCAGGCTCTCAGTCGAGAGCATGTGATAGGCCGACACCTCCGGCAAGGTTGACTGATGACCCCGCAGCGGACCGAGCCAGGAGAAATTGGCGAACAGCGGGTAGGCGGTGAAGGGGAAGACGCTCAGCAGCAGGCTCCAGCCGCCGGTGCGGCGCAGCGCCTCCATCAGCACGAACCACATGAAGTAGCCGACCCAGACCACCAACTCAGGCGCGCCGCCGAATTCCCAGCCGAGTTCAGCGGCCTTGCGGATATGTACCATCAGGCAGACCGATGCCGCAGCGGTCAGGAAGAACAGCACCCCGTCGTACCAGGCGACTTTTTCCACCGACGCCTTCGCGCTGCCCGGGAAGATCAGGAACGTGAACGGCAACATGCACAGGATCAGAAGGTAAAAATATTCTGTGTTCAGCGGGGTGTAGTCAACGAAGAAACGCAGGGCGAATTGCTGGTTGATGCAGAGGAAGATCGTGAACCCGCTTAGGACGATCAGCGTCCAGCGCCATACGCCCTTCAGGGCCCGCACGCGCATGGTTTCAGCCTCGGACGCGCTGCTCAGGGCGTGCGGGTCCTCGAATACCACCCTCGAGGGTGCCATGTCACTCATGGGCGTTTCTCCCCGAAGACGGTCTTGTTGCCGTCCGAGCTTGTTTCGTCAGGCCGGTTCGTCGAATCCCACGTCCAGTCCGGCCGCCTTCAGAGCGGCTCGCCGAGCGGCCATCCAGCCGGTGCGGAAGGCCTTATCGTCGACGGGAGGAGATTTGATGAAGGTTTGCCAAGCGTCGATCAGCACCTTCTGACGGCGCAGCAAGGTGTCGTTGTGGATCTGTGCCACGTCGGTCCAGAGTCCGCTTTCCCGCAGCGCGCGCACCGAGCCAAGGTGATAGGGCAGGATCCATTTCAGGTTCTGCCGCTTGCCTTCCAGCCCGTCCGCGCCCACGACATTGTTCTTGTATTCGTCGTAATACAGCAGCATCGCCTTGACGATGTCATGCACCAGCTGCTCGGGCTGGGTCGCATAGGACATGAACAGCGGATAGGGATAGACCGAGGTTTCCACCGGTTCGTCCGCCTTGATGCCAGCCCCGCAACTGGCCTTGTGCGGATAGAAATACGGGGAGATTGCGGTCATTCGCTTCCAGCCTTCGGTGTCGCTGGTCGGCATCGGCACCCATACGATTCCGCGAGGCGAGCTTTCAATCTCCTTCGCCTGACCGGAAATGGTGGAGGCAAAGAACAGGTCGATCTCGTTGTTGACGACGCCTTTCATGAGCGCACCATAGCTGGCGAACTCCACAATCCTTACGTTCTGAAAATTGCCGCCGCCGAAGGCCAGCAGCGCCTGCATGGAATAGGTCGCCGCTGGAGAGCCAACGATGGCGCCGGCGCGCTTGCCGATGACATCCTTGGCGGCGCGGACACCGGAGTCCTTGGCCGCGCCCAATGACTGGCCATTGCAGGTCAGTGAAGCGAGCAGCAACTGGATCGGCTGCGGTCCCCATTCCCGCGCGGCGAATTCCAGCACCCCCTCCTGGGCGAAGAACATCCCCACCCCCGTGGACGTCACCTGTGCTCGCCCCTGACGCAACGGACCCAGGCGGGCAACATCGTTGCCCGCCGGCAGGATGCGCAGATCGGTATTGAAGCGGGTCTTGAACATCTGCCCGACCGCGACCGCCTGATTGAAGGCGTTCGACCCCGTCTCATAGGCGGTGACGGTCAGTGAGGACGGCAATTTGATCTCTTGTGCGAGCGCCGGGCTGCCAAGCATGGCACAGACGGCGAGAGCCAGGATCGCAGTGCGAAGCATGGAAACCTGCCTTTCTTTTTCGCGGGTTATTCGAAAATCACATCCACCCCGGCCGTGTTCAGCGCGGCCTTGCGGGCGGCCATCCAGTCCTTGCGGAAATTCGCCTCGGGCGGATTGGTCTTGAGAAAATCGGCCCATGCCGCAACCAGGATTCCCTGCCGCTTTACCAGCGCGTCATTATAGACATCGTGCTCGGCCTTCCAGATGCCCGATTCCCGCAACGCCTTGACCGCGCCCTGGTGATAGGGAATGACCCATTTCAGGTTCTGCTTATCCAAGGACATACCGGCCGCTCCGGGGGCATTATCCTTGTACAGATCGTAATGAATGATCATCGCCTTTGTCAGTGAGTAGACGAGGTCGGCGGACTGCGCTTCATACGTCATGAAGATCGGATACGGGTAGGTTGCGCTCTCCATCGGCGTGGTATTCAGGCCTGCGGCACCGCAACTGGCGATATGGGGGGCGAAGAAATTCGCCTGTTTCAGCATCCTCGCCCATGCTTCCTTGTCGGCATGCGGCATCGGCATCCAGACCAGCCCGCGCGGCGATGTCTCGGCTTCCTTGGCCTGGCCGGTAATGGTGGAAGCCCAGGCGGCATCAACCTCGTTGTTGAGGAAGCCTTTCCAGGCGGCGCTGAAACTGGAGAATTCAACCAGCCGCACGTCCGCCGGGGTCAGGCCGCCAAAGGTCAGGGCGGCGAAGACGTTCTGGTTCAAGGCCGGGGAGCCGACGATCATCGCAACCCGCTTGCCCTTGAGGTCCTTCAACTGGGTGACGCCGGCATCCTTGGCCACACCCAGCGCGGCGCCGTTGCAGTCGGTGGACGTATAGAGTAGTTGCAGCTTCTGCGGTCCCCATTCCTTGACCGCGAACTCGAAGACGGCTTCCTGCGCGTAATAGATGCCGATTCCCATGGAGGAAAACTGCGCCCTACCCGCACGGACCGGCGCCAGACGAGCAACATCGTTGCCGGCGGGAAGAACACGCAGGTCGGAGCCATGCTTGTCCTTCAACGCCTTGCCGACGGCGATGGCGATATTGAACCCGGATGTTCCAGTGTCATAGGCGGTGACGGTCAGCGATGGCGGCAGCTTGATGTCCTGCGCAGTGGTTGGCACCGAGATGATGGCCAGCGCGGCCGCGAACAGATACTTCCGCACCATTGGTCAAGTTCCTCCCCTATCCGTCTCTTGTAACACAGACTGGTGCGGCCCCAAAATCGGGCAGCTACTTGCAGGTCGTGGGTGACTGGGATCGGGTTGCGCGCTGACAATTATGGGACTTATTCGCTTCGCCGAACCAAAGCTTCCAACATCTAGAAGTAGACGGGCAACCTTGCCCGCCACTCATAAGGATACGCTCGCCAGTCCACTCAACCTCGATACAGGCGCCCTTAACTTTAGGGATTCACCCTTACGTACACCCCGGCAGAACCCGGTGCATGCGTCATGGCCTGCCGCATGCGCGGCGAATTGGGCGACGAATGCTGCTGTTGCTCCTTCCACTCCGGACTTTCGGGAACGACCGCACTGGCAAATTCGTAGACCGTGCTGTATCCGCTGGTGCCCTCGAGAACCCGATAGCGGCGGGCGCAGATCACGCCCGGCACCTTGCGGTAGCCTGGCACATATTCCCCACTATACCAGGCGTTCCACTCCGCATCGACCACGGCGGGGACGGACATGCGGCCAATCTGCAACACCGGCGCCATGCCACGCTCTGGCATTTCTATGCCGTCCGGGTAAATCTGTTCCCCGACAATGCGTGTTAAATTCTTCCCAATCACGGTCGGTGAGACTTTCTGTCCCCACGGCGTCCGCGGCCGGTTGGTAAACGCCGGCGTCTGCAGCACCGCCACGCTTTCCAGTTCGTAGCATGCCATGTATTTCGGGCCACCCTTGACCGCCTCGTAGCGCGCCGCAGAGAGAATGCCGGGCACTGAAAGCAATTCTGGAAGATGCTCCTCGTTATACCACTTGTTGAATTCCTGCACGTGCTGGGCGTCGATATCGACGTACACCAAAAAAATCCCGCGACCTTTTTGTGCCATGTTTCCGTCTCCTCTGTGAAGTGACCTTGCCCTCGTTCAACGTCTCCCTTGACGTGCTGACTATGCTGCCAAGCTGATTTGTCCGGCAAGCCATTTCTACTCGAAAGCCATCGGGCTTAACCACTACCTTGTGTCCAGATATCCGGGTGCGGTAAAGTTAATCGAGACCAATCAGGGCATTAGATTCCTGATCGAATATCATTCCGGCAATTTCGATTCCACCGGCACCTACGCGGCCGTGCTCTGCTGGTGATTTTCAGCGTTACGATGACCGAAACCCTCTCCCGCATCGAAACACGGGCCGGTCATCGCCGACACTGACCGGACCAGCCTCCTCACCCACGGGCTAATGGTCCGCCCCAGGTCCACCAGCCGGGCCTGGGCAGTGGCAACGGATAGGCCGCCATGGCCCGCAAATGAGTCCTGAGGGCTGCCGCACCGTCCGTGCTTCCCGCAGGGCCTCGACGGCACTCATAGCCGCGCGCTCCATCCGGTTTTTTCGGGCGCGGATTGGGGCAGGTGATTTGCTTCCGCACCGTCCGAAGCGTTCCCGGCATTGGTTTTCAAGGGTTTAGAGCGGACGGTCGGGTCGCCGTCGTGGTCGCTACCGCCCGCATTGCCGCCTACCGTCCGCAGAGCACCCGGCGCGAAGCCGTTGTCGGTACTGGCTTTTTCAGTGGGTGAGGACGATAGCACCCCCTCGTTTTCTGGCGCGGAATGGGTAGTGATGGTGATGGTGCGGGTCCTTGCCCGCCCCTCGCGCCCGAAACTGATCTCGATGCCGATCTTGCGCAGGAAGGTTGCCGCCCGGCGCAGCCGGCCCGAGAGCGCCCGAGGACTATCGGGCCAGGTCTTGGACTTCACGCCCCGTTCGCCCACCACCTCGCCAAGGGCACCCAGAAGGTCCGAGGCTTTCCCCGTCCACACCGCCCGCGTTGCCACCAGCCCTGTCCGACAGCGACAGGCCAGTCACATCTGCGCAATGCAGCACTGTGCGCACCTCACACGAACTGGCCGCGCAAAAACCCCAAAGCCGGCAGCGGTTTCCACGAACGCGGTAAATCGGCGCGGCGGATCGGCGCAACCGAATAGAGCGGCAGCGGCTGGCGGGCGGTGCGCAGGAACGCCGCATAGGCCTTCACCTGCTGTTCGCGCCATGCGCGGTCAGCCAAAGCGGCCATGCGCGTCGGAAAGACTTCAGCCACGCGGGTGGCTCGCCCCATGGAGGCCACCACCGCCCACATCGTGTCGTCGCGCGCCAGGCGGGGGAAGTTCACGACTTCACTCAACGCGGCCTCGGCTGGGTCATGCGCGGTCCCTTCGGACTCCGGGTTGGCCTGCCCGATTATAACCCCAAATCCCACCAACAGGTGAAGGGGGGGATTTTCATATTGGTGCGGCGCCAGTAAAGTTGGGCCTTTAACAAGGGAGAAAGTCCATGCAAGGCAAGGTCGTCACCGCCAACGCGCGCCCCACCAAAACCGGCGCCCCCGCCACCTTCACCGGCACTGTCTACCAGGACGAGGTCCTGGTCGGCGAGGCCCCCTCGCGCATGCGCGCCACGTTGGTCAGCTTCACCCCCGGTGCCCGTACGGCCTGGCATTCCCACCCGGTTGGCCAGACGCTGTATGTCACCGCCGGCGTCGGACGCATCTGCTTTGAAGGCCGGGACCCAATCGAAATCGAGCCGGGCGACACCGTCATGATCCCGCCCAATACCCGCCACTGGCACGGCGCCGCGCCGAACCGGCTATTCACCCATCTAGCCATGTCCGAGCAATCAGATACCGGCGCCGGCACCGACTGGTTCGAACATGTGCCGGACACCGACTATTCCAAGACCGCCAAAAAAGCCTGAAGCCAATAACCCAGGAGCCCCACCATGAAAGTTGGAACCGCGCTGAGCGTGCTAGCGGAAGCCGGACGCGTCGATGCTTCCGTGTGGAACGAACACATGGTGATGGGCGACCTCGCCGAACCTCTGGGCTTCGATTCGCTCTGGGCTCTAGAACATCATTTTACCGGCTATTCGATGTCGCCAGCGCCCTTGCAGACCCTCGCCTACTATGCCGGGCGGACAAAAAAAATTCAGCTCGGCACCTGCGTCATCGTGCTGCCCTGGCATGATCCGATTCGTGTGGCCGAGCAGATTGCGCTACTCGATATCATGTGCAGCGGGCGCTGTTTGTTCGGCTTCGGCCGCGGCGCTGCGACCACCGAGTACGAAGGCTTTCGTATCCCGATGGGCGAGGCTCGCCCGCGCTTCATCGAAGCCGCCAAAATCCTGCAAATAGCGCTGTCGCAGGAACGCTTCTCCTATGACGGCGAATTCTACAAAATTCCCGAAACGTCCATTCGCCCGCGCCCGATCTCGCACCCCGAACGCCGCTTTTACGGCACAGCCGTCAGCACGGAATCAGCTGATGTGATGGCGCAACTCGGCTTCGGCCTGATGATCATCATGCAAAACGAGTGGCCGAAAGCGGCGGAGGATGTAATCCGCTTT
>SHWN01000083.1 GCA_009693795.1 Acetobacteraceae bacterium | reverse complement strand
ATTGTTCCCTCCGCTTCGTCCGGGGTCGCTCGGCTTGCACAGACAACGTGGTGCCATCTTCGACCACTGGGCGACCGTCAATACAAAGCAGTCCATCCGCAGCTTTAATCACAAAAAAAAGGCCGCCACAGGAAATCCTGAATCTTAACGGGCCCTAGAACAACACCCAATCAGCGCCCAAGGGCCCGGACGATTTCCTCGGTCATTTTTTTAGCGTCACCAAACAACATCATGGTGTTGGGACGAAAGAAAAGCTCGTTATCCACGCCGGCATAGCCCGAGGCCATGGAGCGTTTAATGAACAGCACCGTGCCGGCCTTTTCCACGTCCAGGATCGGCATGCCGTAAATGGCACTGGTGCGGTCGGTCTTGGCGGCAGGGTTGGTGACGTCATTCGCACCGATCACATAGGCGACGTCGGCGGTGGAGAATTCGTTGTTAATGTCATCCAGTTCGAACACTTCATCATAGGGCACATTGGCTTCGGCCAGCAGAACATTCATGTGTCCCGGCATGCGGCCGGCCACCGGGTGAATGGCGTATTTCACCTCCGCGCCTTCCTTTTTTAGTGTGTCGGCCATTTCGCGAAGCGCATGCTGTGCCTGGGCGACGGCCATGCCATAGCCTGGGACGATGATAACTTTCGAGGCGTTTTTCAAAATAAACGCGGCATCGTCCGCATTGCCGGCTTTTACCGTCCGGTCACCCGCCGCGCCAGCAGGGCCTGCCGTGCCGCTTTCGGTGCCGAAACCGCCGAGTAGCACGTTCAGGATAGAGCGATTCATCCCCTTGCACATGACATAGGATAGAATCGCGCCGGACGCGCCGACCAGAGACCCCGTAACGATCAGCGACAAATTTTGGATAGTGAAGCCAATGCCGCAGGCGGCCCAGCCGGAGTAGGAATTCAGCATGGAGACGACGACCGGCATATCGGCGCCGCCGATCGGGATAATAATCAGGAACCCAAGCACCAGGGCCAATACGGCCACCGCCCAGAACAGGATCTGGTTCCCGCTGGTGAGGATAAAAGCCGCCACCAGTATCACCAGCAGGATGCCCAGGCCTAAATTCAGCTGATGCTGCCGGGGGAAAGTGATCGGCGAGCCCTTCATCAGCGCCTGCAGTTTAGCGAATGCGACCAGGGAGCCGGAGAAAGTGATCGCACCAATGGCGAGGCCCACTGACATTTCCACCAAACTTCCAGCGTGCAGATGGCCGGTTGTGCCGATGCCAAAAGCTTCCGGCGCATTCAATGCGGCCGCGGCGACAAATACCGCAGCCAGGCCCACCAGAGAGTGAAACGCCGCGACCAACTGCGGAAGAGCGGTCATTTCAATGCGTCGGGCAATCACCGCGCCAGCAGTGCCGCCGATGATGATACCCAGCACGATCAGCCCATACCCGCTGGCGGAAAACCCTTGCTGCAGCAAGGCGGTGGCGGCGGCCACAACCATGCCAGCCATGCCCATCCGATTACCCTGGCGAGCGGTGACAGGGGAGGACAGCCCACGCAATGCCAGAATAAACAGCACGGAGGCGACCATATAGCCCAAGGTGGTGAGGGTGGCTGACATGGCCTTACTTCACCTTCGCCTTGAACATCGACAGCATACGTTGCGTGACTAGAAAACCACCGAAGATGTTCACAGAGGCCAGTACAACGGCCAGAAACCCAAATAGCATCGCCCAACCAGAGGTGGCGAGACCCGTTGCCAGCATAGCGCCGACGACGATGACGGAACTGATTGCATTGGTCACCGCCATCAGCGGCGAATGCAGCGCCGGGGTCACGTTCCAGACCACATAATAGCCGACGAAACAGGCCAGCAGAAAGATCGTCAGCATGAGCAGGAATGGCTCGGCCGCGGTCGCGATGGGACCGGTGGCCTCAGCAAGGCCGCGCGCCTGTGCGGCTAGATCCGCGGCGCGTTCCGCCAGGCGGGCGGCGGCCTCGGCGAGCTGGGATTGGGTCATCGTGTCTCGCGCTCCGGAAGCGACAGGTTGAGCAGCATCAGGCGGCTTGAGCTGGCTGGAATTGTGGGTGCACGACGACCCCATCGCGGGTCAGCAAAACGCCTTTCACGATGTCGTCGTCGGCCGGCAGCTTCGGCGCCTGGGTTTCCTTATCCCAGAAATTTGTTAGGAAAGTCAGAAGGTTACGTGCATAGAGCGCGGAGGCGGCCACGCCGATCCTGGCGGGCCAGTTCTGGTGGCCCAAAATGGTCACCCCGTTCGCGGTGCGGGTCACCTCTCCCGGCACGGTGGCGGCGCAATTGCCCCCGGCATCGGCAGCCAGATCGACGATCACGCTGCCGGCGCGCATGGAATCGACCATGGCCTGGGTCACAATGACCGGCGCGAGCCGCCCCATCACCAGGGCGGTACAGACAATGATGTCGTTCTTGGCGACGGTGGCGGCCATCAGATCGGACTGTTTCTGGCGAAAGGCGGCACTCATTTCCCGGGCATAGGCGCCGGTCTGGCCGGCGGTTTCCTGGTCTTCCACGCCGACGAACGTACCGCCGAGCGATTTGATTTCCTCCTTCGCGGCGGGACGGACATCAGTGGCAGAGACGATCGCGCCGAGCCGACGGGCCGTCGCAATGGCCTGCAAGCCCGCCACACCGGCACCAATGACGAAGACCCGGGCTGGCGGGACCGTGCCCGCAGCGGTCATCATAATGGGAAAGCCGCGCTCGAACGTTCCCGCCGCCTCGATCACGGCGCGATAGCCGGCCAGGTTGGCCTGGCTGGAGAGCACGTCCATGGCTTGCGCGCGTGTGATCCGGGGCAGCAACTCCATCGCCACGGTATCAATGCCGGCACGGGCCAGATCGGGCACCAGGGTGGGATCCCCATAGGCCCCCGCCGTGCAGACCAGCAGCGCGCCGCGCGGAATGAGGGCACGCTGCCCGGCCTCTGGCATTTGCACGGCGAAAATGATGCGGGCACCATCCAGGGCTGCACCCACATCCGGGGCGATTTCGCCTCCGGCGGCGGCATAGTCAGCATCGGAAATGGCTGCTCCATTCCCGGCGCCGGCCTCGATGATCACACTCAAACCTAGCCCAGCTAGTTTCTTGACTGTATCCGGGGTGGCCGCGACACGGCTTTCCCCTGGCCGTCGTTCCTTCAGCACCGTCAGGCGCATCCGAGGTCTTCCTTCAATTCTGGGGGCTTACGTTAAGAATACATACACAATTAGAGCCCCATTCCATAGGTTGGAACATGCGGGAGTGTTCACCACTCGCGCAAGAGGGGAACGACGTAAAATACCCCTTACGTCGTTGGGGGCCATCAAGCCAATTACCAGAATGAACCCCGGGGTTTACCTATGGCCGTTTGGTTGGGGTCAGGTGGCCAGTTCTAGCTGTTCCAGCATGGCATAGCAGCGGTCCTCTGCTGCAGCTGGAGGGATCTTTCCGATTGGCTCCAGCAGCTGGCGATGGTTGAACCAGTCCACCCATTCCAGGGTTGCAAATTCGACGGCATCGAAGCTCTTCCAAGGCCCACGCCGATCGATGACCTCAGCCACAGAGCGGCGGTGGGCAGTTCGACTTCACCCGCACGATGGAGGGCAGACGGATTACGTGGCATGGCTGCTGCAGATATCGCGCGCGCGGCAACTGCATCGTTGATATCGCGAAGTCCTCCGAGAATGCGTCCGTAGAGCATTGTCGTGAGGCGGATATCAGGACACAGCCACTGCAAGATTGCCTATCCTATTACAACGGCGACGGGAACGCGGAGCCTGGCAGCCTTGCCTATTACGGCGGGCCACAAAATGGGCACGAGATCCGCTTGGCTGCCCAGGAATCGCTTGAGCCCTATGTCTTTGAGGCGGCACCCGCATAGGGTGCCGGTCTGATCCAACACCGCTACGACCCTTGGATGGCGCGCGCCACCGGGCCAATCCTCAATTGCAACGGCCGTTAGTCGGCGCGGATTTTCAGATCACGGGTGAGTTTGCCGTAGCGGTCAAAATCCGTGCGCAAAATGGCGGCTAGGTCCTCGGGGCTTCCGGTATGGGTGAAGAACCCGGCTTTCTGCAGAATCGCGGCAATCTCCGGGCGTCCGGCGATGTCGTTCATCGCCTGGTTCATTTTGCGCACGATTGGCTCGGGTGTGCCCGCCGGGGCAAACACGCCAGTCCAGCCGATGAAATTCACGTCCGGGTACGATTCCCGGAAGCTTGGGACATCCGGGAAGTCGGGGTGGCGCGGTCCCGTGACAGCGAGCAGACGTGCTTTACCGGCCTTGACGTGAGGGGCGGTAACCGGATCGGCGTAGATTTGTACGATGCCGGCCAGGAAATCGTTCAATGCTTCGGCGCTGCCACGATAGGGCACATGCAGGATGGAAAGGCCAGCGGCGACGTTCAGGGCCTCGACCATCAGATGGCCTGTGCTGGCTATGCCGGAGGAGGCAAGGCTGAGTTTGGTCGGGTTGGCCTTACCATAGACGACCAATTCTTGCAGCGTGGTCACCGGCAAGGAAGGGTGCACGGCCAGCAGCATCGGATACCAGGAAAAATAGCTGACCGGGGCCAGATCCTTGAACGGGTCGTAGGGCGTATTACGCACATTGGGAACGATGGCGACTGATACTGCCGGGGTGACGACGAAGGTGTAGCCGTTCGGCGCGGATTTAGCCCCTGCCTCTACCCCGATCGCCCCGGTCGCACCACCACGATTTTCGATGACGAAGGGTTGACCGAGGGCGCGCTGCAACGGTTCCAGAAACGGGCGCATCGCATTGTCGGTGCCGCCGCCGGGGGCGAAGTTAACGATGATCCTGACTGGCTTATCGGGCCAGGTCGCGGCGGGGTCGGAGGACGGCTGCGCGAGCGCGGAACAGCCGAAAGTTACAATGGCGATAAACGCCGCTAAATTTTTCAGGACATGACCAAGAAACATAACTACTCCGTAAGTTGATCGGTGATCGGACGACACCGTCCCGTTGGAGAACTTGAAATCGACGTATTCAGGCGCGCTTTATGTTCCGGAAATAGGGGGCCGTACCTGTCCGTCATCAGGATACTTGAGACAGGAAAGATTGCTCGGGAAGTGAAGCTGTCCCGTTTCGGTGGACCGTTTGCGTCCTAGGTTGTTTCGTTTTGCAAGGCTTGTTTTTCCTCGTATGCGATAGGGGACAGATAGCCGATCCCCGAGAGACGACAGGCGGGGTTGTACCAGCCCTCTATGAAGCTGAAGGCCACCATTCCGGCGTCATATTGGGAGATAAACCGTCGGCGGTCCAGTAAATAGCATTTCAGCGTGGCGAAGAAACTCTCACACATGGCATTGTCATACGCGTCGCCCACCGACGCCATTGAGGGTCTCACCCCCGGCCTCACGGCAGCGCCCACCGAAGGCCAGGGAGGTATATAGGGTGGCCTGGTCGGAGTGGTGCACCACGTCCGGGGGTTTGCGCTGCTCGAGCGCCTTGCCTAAGCTTGAGCCTTTTGCGCGGCGATCCAGGACGTGACCTGGTCATAGTAGTTGGCGATATAATACTCGGCGATGTCATCGGCGGTGGTGTTCCAGACGCCTTCGTGACCCAGGATATACCGCAGCGCCTCGTCGAGGTATTTCGCCGCGTTCGGGCGCCCAATGTTGTGCGGATGCAGCGAGAGGCACATCACACGCCCACTTTCCGCGCCTTCGCGGTAGAGCGTGTCGAACTGGTCCTTAATCATCTGCAGAAAGTAATCCGCTTCACGGTTCCAGGCCAACATGCCCGCATCATTTGTTTGGCCGGTATAGGGAACATAGATGAATTTCTGGCCGCCTCGTACATTGATCGGCCACGGCTGGTCATCGATGATCCAGGAGGTGTGATAGAGGCACCCCGCCTCAGCCATAAGATCATCCGTTCTGACGGTGTAGCCCGCACCTCCGCCAAGCCGTCCTTTCAGGCGTTTGCCGGTCATCTCCTGCAGATGCGCAATGAAGTCCTGCCAATACGCCCGTTCCTGCTCTTCGGTATAGTCGTAGATTGGCCGGCTATTATACAGGCCGTGCGCCATGTAATCCCAATTGGCAGCGAGCATGGCATCTTTGATTTCCGGAAAGTGATCAAGAATTTCCAGATTCAAACAGCAACACGCGCGGACCTTATGCCTGTTCAGCACGTCGAGCATGCGCCAGAAGCCAACGCGATTGCCGTAGTCCATGCGGGCGTAGAGAGGAATGTCTGGCTGGGTCGGCCTGGCCTCCGGCATGTATTCGAAGAACTCCATGTTTGGCGCCACCCAGAGCGCGACGCGCGCGTTGCCGGGCCATTTGATGATGGGACGCTCGGTAATCGGTGCGTAATAGAACCGGCCAGGTGCGAGTGTCATGTCGTGTCCTCCGTTCGCCTGCGAAGCATATCGGACCGTGAATGAAAAGAACGGGATCTATCCTGACCGCACCTTGAACCAGTCGATGATCTCGCCACCGGTCGCCTTCCAGACGCCCTGGTGGGCGCAGATGTGGCCAAGCACTTCGTCGAGGTGCCGGATGCGCCACGGTTGGCCCATGATCCACGGGTGCAGATGCAGCACCATCAGGCGACCGGTAGCCGCGCCATCTGCGTAAAGACCATCGAACCAGTCCCGCCACAGCAGGTTGACCTCGTTAATGGTCCGGCGGCCGTGCAGGTGGATATAATTGTCGTCGAGGTACTGGTTCACCCCGAGCGAGTAGAGTTCCCCGGTCCTGGGCGTCATTTTGTAGGGCTGCTCATCGTTGCCCCAGTCGCAGACGTAGCGGATGCCCTCGGCGGCAAGGAGATTAGGTGTGTTCAGAGTCTCCTGGAAGTCAGGCCCAGACCAACCGATCGGCCGCTTACCTGTCGCCTTCTCGACAGCCTCGATCGAGGTGCGGATGTATTCTCGCTCCTCATCTTCAGACATGCCGATGTGGATGATGCGCCGGCGCGAGAGACCGTGCGCGATGAACTCCGCGTCGCGCTTCTGGCCCTCCTTGATCAAAAATGGGTAGTGGTCGGCGATGGCCTTATCGAGAGCCAGGGTGGGTTTGATGCCGTACTTGTCCAGCACTGCGAGAACCCGGAAAATTCCGACCCGGTTGCCATATTCGTGATTGCCGTAGCCGCCAATATCCGGAAAGGCCGGCTGGTTGCCGGTCCACAGGCCCTCGGGGCCACCCATCGGGCTCACGGGCAGGGGCGTGCCGGGTGGGACCTCCCAGTCCCAGTGCTCAAGGTTTACAATGACGGCGAGGGCGACGCGGGCGCTGTCCGGCCATCTAAGGACCGGGCGCGTGACAATGGGGGACCAGGGATAAAAGTCCTGGTCCATGCCGTGGGTACGTGTTGCGGGCACAGCTCCACTCCCTGTCGCTTTTACCGACGATCCGGTACCTCACTATGACAGACAAGAAGATCGCTACAAGTTTGTGGCTGGCGCCGAGCCGAAGGCCAGATGCCACTAACGCAAGGTGTGGCCGTTCCGGTGGCACCGCCCGGGTCATTCAGCCTTTGGATCATCTGGCACTAGATCGTTTCGTCCGGCGAGCCGGCTCCGGTTACTTCCGCTTTTGCTATTCGGGCCGGAGTGGTGACACGCGCGGCTCGCAGGCATGCCATTTCTGCCCTCGAAGAGGCAGGCCTTGGAGAGCCCGCTGAGGGTCTCCGCGAGCACGACCTGGTCATGCGACCCTGTGCAGCAAATCTTCCCTCGCCGCCAGCCGCCGGCAGTTTTCGGCAGCGATGGAAAAGCTGCGCGCGAAAGTGCCGCTGGTGAGCCAGCCAATATGCGGGGTCAGCACCACATTCTCCAGCGCATAAATGGGGTCTGCTGGGTCAGGCGGTTCCTGCGCGAACACATCCAACCCCGCCGCTGCCAGATGGCCAGAGCGCAAGGCAGCAACGAGTGCCAACTGATCCACCAGCCCACCCCGCGCGGTATTGATCAGAATGGAACCCCGCTTCATCCGCGCCAGCGCGCGCGCATCGATCATGCCCGTGGCCTCCGGTGTTTGCGGAAGATGCAGCGACAGAATATCGGCCTCGGCCAATAGATCGGGCAGCGTCACGCACGCCGCATCCACGCGCGGGCGCAAGGCGGTGTAGATCACCCGGCAACCCAACGCCCGCAACACCGGGGCAAGAATTTGCGGAATGGCGCCATACCCCACCAACCCCACCGTGCGGCCAGACAATTCTCCCAATCCATCCTGCGTCGCCAGCGGCAAGGACCAACCCGCGCCAGCATGCATCGCAGTGTCGTAGCGCGTTAACTTCCGTAAACAGGCGAGCATCAACAGTAACGTCAACTCTGCCACTGCCTGCGCATTGGTTCCAGGCAGATTACACACCGGAATCCCGCGTGCGCGCGCCGCATCCAGATCGATCGTGTTCACGCCAACACCGATCTTCTGGATCAGTTTTAACCCTGGCGCGGCCTCGATCATCGCCGCTGTGCAGGGTTTCAGCACATGCCACAGCACATCCGTCTCTGCCAGCAGGCGGAATAAAGCCGCATCATCCGCTTCCGGCACAACAGTGACGTTTAGCCTCGCAATCGCCGCCAGCCGCGCCGCCAGATCAACCCCAGCGGCATAGTGGAAAATAACGTTCATCGTCGCGCTTAGACGATCCCCTTTGCGCGCAAATCCGCTAGCGCCTCATCGTCCAGGCCCAGATGGGATTTTAGAATCGTATCCGTATGCTGGCCCAACACCGGCGGTGGGAGGCGGTAGTCAGGTGGGGTTTCCGACAGCCTTACTGGGTTAGCGATCACTTTCACCCCATCCGCAGTCGCCGCGTGCGGCATATGCACCACTACTTTACGTGCCTGCAAATGTTCATTGGCGAAAACCTGATCCAACTTATAGATCGGACCACACCCAATCTTTAGCGCCTCTAATTCTTTTATCCATTCATCGGTACTGCGCGCCTGCATCACCGGGGTCAATGTCTCGGTCACAAAGGCTCGGTTGGACACGCGCGCGGCATTGGTCGCGAAGCGCGCATCTGTCAGCAAATGCTCAATCCCGAAGGATTTGCAGAACCGTTCAAACGTCGGGTCATTACCGATGGACAGCACAATGTGGCCATCATTCGTCGGGAACACCTGATACGGCACGATATTCGGATGCTGGTTGCCGAGCCGCACTGGATTTTCGCCCGTTGCCAGATAATTCATGCCCTGATTGGCGAGCCATGCCACATGCGTATCCAGCATACCGATATCGATCTGCTGGCCCTGACCCGTGGCCTCCTTATGGCGCAACGCCGCGAGGATGCCGATGCAGCCATACAGCCCGGCGAACAGATCAGCCACCGGCACGCCCACCTTCTGCGGCATGCCATCCGGCTCACCCGTCAAACTCATCACGCCGCCCATCGCCTGGATCAGCGCATCGTATCCTGGCCGCTCCGCATACGGCCCGGTCTGGCCGAAGCCGGTGATGGAACAATAGATCAGACCCGGAAACTCCTGGTGCAGCTGCTCATAGCCCAGCCCGTATTTCGCCAGCGCGCCAACCTTGAAGTTTTCCACCAGGATGTCGCATTGCGCGATCAGCTGCTTGGCAATCGCCTGCCCTTCTGGCCGCGAGATATCGAGCGTGACGGATTGCTTGTTGCGGTTCACGCCCACGAAATAGGCACTTTCCTGCGTCCCCGGCATCACCGGCGGGGCAAAGCCACGCGTATCGTCGCCAGCCCCGGGGCGTTCGATCTTGATCACATCCGCCCCCAGATCGCCCAGCATCTGCGCGCAGGTCGGCCCGGCCAAAACGCGGGTGAGGTCGAAAACTTTTAGGCCCTTCAGTGGGCCGGTCGGTGTGGTCATTTTTTTTCTCTCTCATAGCGGGGGCGCTTGCTTGTCGGGACTGCAAGGCCGGTGCATATCTCCGCCGCTTATAGGTCGCCTGGACAAGGAGGAAAACCCGATGCTTGATCGTCCCGTTGCCACACCCCAGGCCCCCAGCCTGGATGAACGCGCTTTGGCCATCGCTTTGTCCGGCAAACATTTCATCGGCGGGCAATTCGTCGCCCCCATCGCAGGCAAGCATTTCGATGTCGTAAACCCCGCCACCGGCGAGAAAGTCGCCGAGGCTGCGGACGGC
>SHWN01000082.1 GCA_009693795.1 Acetobacteraceae bacterium | reverse complement strand
CTTCGCAACCTGCCGGCACATCTCCTGCAATCTTACCCAAAAGGCCCTTGCCAAGGATCCATCCGCCTCCCGTGCAAAACAGCAGGCTGGGACGACAAGTGTCCCGCCAGCCGCATCGCCACATAATGCACTGCACCTAATCCCCCTGGAGAATGCGGGCTTGCGCATGGCCAAAAATTCACCCACCCTCGACCATAAGCGTTCAGTGTTCTAGGTTCTCTCCGCCCGAGCGGGGATGGCCTCGTGATGGGCGTTGTGAGCACAGAATTTTCCGGGAGCGAACATGCCCAGCCTGAATTATGCCGCACCAACGACGGCCGCTGAAGCCGTCAGCCTTTTGTCCGGGGCCACGGGCCTCGCCAAGGTTTTGTCCGGTGGCACGGACCTTCTCGTTCAGTATCGTATCGGCCGTCTGAAGCCCGATCTGATCGTCGATCTCAAGAAGCTGCCGGGCATGTCCGGCATTCGTGAGGTCAATGGTGGCTTCGTCATCGGTGCCGCCACCTCTGGTGCATTGCTCGGCGAACATGCCGCCCTGGTGAAAGCCTGGCCGGGCGTGGTGGAAGCCGCGAACCTGATCGGCTCCACGCAGGTCCAGGGCCGCGCCTCGCTGGCTGGCAATCTCTGCAACGCCTCCCCGGCCGCCGATTCGGTGCCGGCGCTGATCGCCGCGCGCGCCACCGTCGTCATCGTCGGACCGAACGGCACCCGCACCGCCCCGGTGGAAGCCATCGTCACCGGCCCTGGACGCACCTCGCTGGCGAAGGGGGAGTTCATCACAGAATTCCATCTGCCAAAGCAAGCTCCGCGCACGGGCGATGCCTATCTGCGCTTCATTCCGCGCACGGAAATGGACATCGCCGTCGTCGGCGTCGGCATCTGCGTGACGCTGAATGCCAATGGCGTCTGCACCGATGCCCGCGTGGCCCTCGGCGCCGTTGCCCCCACCCAGGTTGTCGTGGACGATGCCGCGAAAGCCATTATCGGCAGCAAGCTGGATGACGCCGCCTTGAAGAAACTGGACGCCGCCGCCCGCGCCGCCTGCAATCCAATCACCGACAAGCGCGGCACAATCGATTTCCGTATCAAGGTTGCCGGCGTGCTCGCCCGACGCACTGCAGCAATCGCTTTCGAACGCGCGAAGGGGCGCTGAGCACATGAGCAAGATCCACGTTACAGCCACCATCAATGGCGAGGTCGCTGAATTCCTCGCTGAACCCAGCCAGTCCTTGCTGGACGCGCTGCGCGACAATCTGCGCCTCACCGGATCGAAGGAGGGCTGCGGCACCGGCGATTGCGGCGCCTGCTCCGTTATGGTCGATGGCCGCCTGATGTGCTCGTGCCTGATGCTGGCCCCGGAAGCCCAGGGCAAGTCCATCGTTACGGTGGAAGGCATCGCCAATGGCGAAAAACTGCATCCGGTACAGCAGAAATTCCTCGAACACGCCGCCCTGCAGTGCGGCTTCTGCACCCCAGGCCTGATCGTTGCCGCCAAGGCGCTGCTTGATCGTACCTTGGAGCCGACCGACACGGAAATCCGTTACTGGCTCGCCGGCAATCTTTGCCGCTGCACCGGCTACGACAAGATCGTCCGTGCCGTACAAGATGCCGCTGCCGAACTCCGCGCCGCCCGTTAATCCAGGGAGCCCCTCATGAACGTCGTTGCTAACAAGACCGACCTAAAAGTCGTTGGCACCCGCCCCATCCGTCCGGATGGGGTGGACAAAGTCACCGGCCGCGCCACTTTTGGGGCCGATTTCTTCCTCCCCGGCATGCTGGTGGGCCGCATCAAGCGCAGCCCGCACGCCCATGCCAAGATCATCAAGATCGACGCGACCAAGGCGCTCGCCCACCCAGGCGTGAAGGCCGTCGTCACCAGCGCCGATTTTCCGAATATCCCCTCGGAAGAAGCCTTTGTCGGTGAAGGCCCGACCAATTTCCGCGATCTTTCGCGGAATTGCTTGGCGCGGGACAAGGTACTGTATGAAGGGCATGCGGTTGCCGGCATCGCAGCGCTAACGGCCGAAGCCGCCGAAGCCGCTTTAGACCTCATTGAAGTCACCTATGAAGTTCTGCCCCATGTCATCGATGTGGAAGACGCGATGGCGGATAACGCGCCGATCCTGCATGATGACATCTTCACCCAGGGCGTCGATCCGAAGCCCACCAAGGCATCGAACGTCGCCAAGCGCGTACAGTTCGCCAAGGGGGACATCGCGGCTGGCTTCGCCCAGGCCGATGTGATCATCGAAGGCCGCTACACCACCCAGCCGGTGCATCAAGCCTATATCGAACCGCATGCCTGCGTGGTTTCCGTGGCCGCCGATGGCCAATCCACCGTCTGGTGCTCCTCGCAAGGACAGTTCATGGTGCGCGCCTTCACGTCGAAAGTGCTCGGCGTGGATATGTCCTCCATCCGCGTGACCCCGGCCGAAATCGGCGGCGGCTTTGGCGGCAAGACCCTGGTTTACTTGGAACCAGTCGCCTACGCGCTGTCGCGCCAATGCGGCAAGCCGGTGAAGATGGTGATGTCACGCGAGGAGGTTTTCCGCGCCTCCGGCCCCACCTCGGGCGGCACCGTCGAAGTGAAAATCGGCGCCAAGAATGACGGCACGATCGTCGCCGCAGACGTCGTGCTGAAATTCCAGGCCGGTGCCTTCGCCGGTTCTCCGGTGGCCCCCGGCGCTATGTGCTGCCTAGCTATGTATGATCTAGAACATGCGCGCGTGGTTGGCTACGACGTTGTCTCCAACCGTCCGAAGGTCGCCGCCTATCGCGCCCCCGGCGCGCCGATCTCCACCTTCGGCGTCGAATGCGCGGTGGATGAACTAGCCCGCAAGCTGAACATGGACCCGATTGAGCTGCGCCTGAAAAATGCGGCAAAAAACGGCACCAAGGCCGTCTATGGCCCGACCCTGACCAATATCGGCCTGATCGAGACCCTGGAAGCGGCGAAGAACTCGGCGCATTACAAGATCCCCCTGGGCAAAAATCAGGGCCGTGGTATTGCCACCGGCTTCTGGTTCAATATTGGCGGAGAATCCTCGGCCACCATCCACATCAACGAAGACGGCACCGCCGTGGTTGCCACTGGCAGCCCGGACATTGGCGGCTCGCGCGCTTCGATGGCGATGATGGCGGCAGAAACCTTGGGAATCCCGTACGACAAAGTGCGCGCGATCGTGGCTGATACCTCCTCGGTCGGTTTTACCTTCGTCACCGGCGGCTCCCGCGTAACCTTCGCCACCGGCATGGCGACGGTGCAGGCGACCGAAAACGTCATCGGCCAGCTTCGCCAGCGCGCCGCGATGATCTGGGATATCCCCGTCGATGCCGTCGAATGGAAAGACGGAGAAGCGGTTCCGGCAGGCTCCAACGCGGGCAAATTTCCGCCGCTGACCCTGGCCGATATCGCACTGAAGGCCGCCCGCACGGGTGGGCCGATCGTCGCGGAATCTGCCGTCAACGCCCAGGGTGCGGGTCCTGGTTTCGCCACGCATATTTGCGATGTCGAGGTCGATCCGGAAACCGGTTACACCCAGATCCTGCGCTACACATCCATTCAGGATGTCGGCCGCGCCATCCACCCGAGCTATGTGGAAGGGCAGATCCAGGGCGGCGCCGTGCAAGGCATCGGTTGGGCGTTGAACGAAGAATACGTCTACGACAAGAACGGCAAGCTGGATAACGCGAGCTTCCTCGATTACCGGGTCCCCGTTGCATCCGATCTGCCGATGATCGATGCGATCCTGGTGGAAGTGCCGAACCCCCGCCACCCCTACGGGGTGAAGGGCGTGGGCGAGGTTCCCATCGTGCCGCCGATGGCCGCCGTTTCCAACGCCGTGCGCGGCGCGATTGGCATCCGCATGCCGGACCTGCCCATCAACCCGCCGAAGGTGCGCGCCGCGATCGACGCGAAGTAAGACGGTACTTGCCGAAGGTTATCCTCTCGGGCTCGGCTGGCCGCCAATTCACTGGCGGCCAGTCTGAGATCGAAGTGGAGGCCACCAACTTCCGCCGCCTGGTCCTTGAGCTGGATCGCCGCTTTCCCGGCCTCGGCACCCAGATCGACGAAAGCATGGCCATCGCCATCGATGGCGAAATTTTTCAGGATAGTTATTCCGTGGTCCTGCACCCTGACAGCGAAATTGTCCTTATTCCCAAAATCGGCGGCGGCTGAGTTTTTTTCCCTCTCGCCCGACCACCATACCGGCGCATGGGGGTATCCACGTCTTCTTGACCAATGCTGCGCCGCCCGCCCACGGGGCTGGCGCGGCCAATGTCCAGAAATACGCCACCAGATCCTCCGCAGCTTGCCGGCTGAGCGACATTTACGGCATTGGCGAATAGCGGATTGGCTACCACGCGGCGCACATAACTCGGTCCTTTCTTTGGATCACGCGCAACACTAGCGAAACTTAGCACTACATCGGTACCACGCCCACCATCCTCGCGCCCCACCACGTGGCAATTAGCGCACCAATCGCCGCCAGTTCCGCGCCCTGCTGCACATCTTCTCCGCCTTGCGGCGCCCTGGCACGGCCATCACCAGCACCAAACCCAACATCACAATCATCCGCACGGCCGCCTCCAGGATGGGTGCAGTCGAGCATGGATTTTTCTACCCGCGTTGCGCCACATCAACGCGGGGCCAGTGGCGCGATGCCCCACCCTCCGTTACTCTGCACGCGGTCGGATGGGGGGAAACATGTCGCTACGAGAGAAAGTCGCTGTCTCCGGCATTGGTGAAACCAACTATATGCGGGGCACCGACCGCACCGCGCTGTCCCTCACCATGGAGGCGGCGCTGAACGCCATCGCGGATGCCGGCCTGTCGCCACGCGATATTGACGGCATCATCCCCTACGGCCTCGGCGCGGTAGCGGAAGATTTCGTCACCAATTTCGGTATCGAGGATCTGCGCTTTTCCGCCACCACCCCGATGGGCGGGGCCAGCGCCGTCGCCTCCATCCAATGCGCCATGGTCGCCATCCATGCGGGTCTGTGCAACCATGTGCTGCTCGCCCTCGGCCGCACCGGCTATTCGGGGGTGCGGATCGGCGCACGCGTAGCGCAGATGCCGCAATTCCGCATCATGGCGGACTATGAAATGCCGAGCGGCGCCATTGCCCCCGCGCAAATCTACGCTGCCATGGCCCGCCGGCACATGGAGCTGTATGGCACCACCTCCCGCCATCTCGCCGAAATTGCCGTCACCACGCGCCGCCACGCGCTTATGAACCGCAACGCAACCATGACCAAACCGCTGACGGTGGAAGACCACCAAACTTCGCGCCTGATCTCGGAACCGTTTCGTCTCTATGATTGCAGCCTGGAGTCAGACGGCGCGGCGGCCGTGGTGATCAGCCGCTCCGACATCGCCCGCGACCTGGCCAAGCGCCCGATCTATGTCATGGCCGCCGGCGAGGGCCACCCGGACAGCCCCAGCGCCATCACCCAGCGCCCGGACCTGGCCCGCCTCGGCATTGCCAAATGCGCTGCCCGCGTGTTCGGCCAAGCCGGCGTTACCCGCGCCGATATCGATGTGGCGCAAATCTATGACTGTTTCACCTATATTGTGCTCTGCCAGCTCGAAGATCTCGGCTTCTGCAAAAAAGGTGAGGGCGGCGCCTTCGTCATGGACGGCAATATCGGCCTCTCCGGCAAACTGCCCATCAACACCCATGGCGGGTT
Organism: Acetobacteraceae bacterium; assembly: GCA_009693795.1. GTDB lineage: Bacteria > Pseudomonadota > Alphaproteobacteria > Acetobacterales > Acetobacteraceae > SHWF01. The sequence goes on along the minus strand of SHWN01000082.1, from coordinate 4,458 downwards.
GCTATCGCAAGCGCATATCGCCGGCATGAACCACATCGTCGAACTGGTCCGCCAGTTGCGCGGCGAGGGCGGCGCGGCACAAATCCGTGGCGCTGAAATTGGCCTCGTCACCGGCTTCGGCGATATGGGCGACGGCGCCCTCGCCATCATGCGGAGAGGCTGAACGATGCCTGAATCCACCACCAAACCCTTGCCCGAAATCACCGCCGATAACAAACCCTATTGGGACGCCCTCAGCGAAGGCCGCCTGATGCTGCAACGCTGTGCCCAGTGCGGCAAAATCCGCCACTATCCCCGGCCGGTCTGCGATGGCTGCTGGTCGATGAAAGTGGAATGGGTGCAAGCCAGCGGCCTCGCCACCGTCCATAGCTGGACCGTCACGCATCACCCCTTCCATCAGGGTTTCAAGACCGAGCTTCCGTTCACCCTGGTCACCGTCGATCTCGAAGAAGGCGTGCGTCTAAACGCCCAAACGCGCGGCCTGGACCCCGCGCAACTCGGCATTGGTCAACCCGTGCGGATTGGCTTTGAACGCGTGACGGACGCAATCACCCTTCCGGTGATTGTATCCCCGGTCTAACAGACCCGGCACGACCGGCACCTGCCGCGCAACCGGCAGGCTCCGCCCGGTCACAAGGCAATTTTGCTGGGAGATCTTTAATTCGGCGCAGAACTCCTGCGCCTCGTCAATCATCCGTATTAGGTTGTTTTATTGCGTCGACTTTTCATTGCAACCATCCGCTACAAATTCGCATACCAAGCCCTACACGGGGTGCGTTACTTTGGAAGCGCATCAGGCACTACCTCGCTAATATATACATTCAATAGGCGGGTGCATGCGGTGAGCATGGTCTGGCCCAACCCGTGGATCGCTTTGCATGCTTTCTTGATTAAGACATCAACCCCCGTTGGGGTCCAGACACCGTATACAAATAAATACCTTAGAGCATAGGAAATAGGTTGAAAATTTGAATCTGAACCATCAGAAACACATCAACCTCTCTTAGAAGTTCTAATAACTAAATTTTAATTCTCAACATAAAATAATAAATTCATGCTTTAAGCATTCGTACATTCAACTTCGAAGTGCAACTTCCCATAACCTGTTGAGGTGGCTGAGATTGCGATAAGCTTTCGGTTCCCTTGACCTGGCAGTCGAAGGAGCACAATGACCTATCACCACCTCAGCCGAGAAGAACGTTATCAGATTTCCGCCTTGTTGAAAGAGGGTCTGACCCAAGCCCAAATAGCTCTGAACCTTGGGCGACACAAATCAACGATTAATAGGGAGATAGCATGCAATACGGGTTTTCGCGGTTATCGTTCAAAACAGGCCGATCATCTGGCGACCGTCCGCTCTGAAGGGTGCAGGAATGCTCCTCGAATATCAGCACAGGTTTGGATCGACTTAGAAAAACAGCTTGAGAAGCAGTTCAGCCCTGAGCGGATCGCAGCTTCCATCAATATCAGCCACGAGACCATCTACCGTCACATCTATGCGGACAAGGCGTCAGGCGGTGATCTGTGGCGTCATTTGCGCTGTCAGAAGAAACGTCGCAAAAGGTATGGCGGCGGACGAGACAGACGCGGACAAATCGTTGATCGAAGGCCTATTTCTGAACGACCGGCGTATATCGAGAAACGCCGTCAGGTCGGGCATTGGGAGGGCGACACCATCATTGGCGCCAACCACAAACAAGCCATCGTCAGTCTCGTCGAGCGAAAGACGGGTTACGCTGTTCTCGCCAAAGTCACCCAGAAGACGAGTGACCTGGTTTCTTCGGCGATCATCCGACGGCTGAAAGGTGTCGCCGCTCTGGTCAAAACGATCACCTAGATAATGGAAAAGAGTTTGCTGAGCATGCCCGCGTAGACCGAGTATTGAAATCCAAGGGCTATTTTGCGAAACCGTTCTCAAGTTGGCAGCGAGGCACAAATGAGAACTTTAATGGCTTGGTTCTCTAGTGCATTCCAAAAAAGAGACCACTTTCATCGGTGACAGATACTGAACTTGCTATCATTCAGGACCTGCTGAATAATCGTCCCCGAAAGCGACTGGGGTTCAAGACACCACACCAGCTTTTCAGTCAGTCACTAAACCGCATTGCACTTCGTGCGTTAATCCAAGATTATACCATATCCTAGATTCCTGATCAAAGCGTCCGACCCGTTCAGCTCCGTGACCACGCAACTCCCGGTCAACATGACCATCACCGACCAAACGGTCCTGAAATTCATCCGCTACTAACTGCTATTCCGCAGCGGCCGCCAAATCCTCACGCACACAATCCGCATAGGCGACATCACGCCCCAATGCCCCGGATGAGCGCATCGCCGCATGCAAACGCGCAAACCCCTCCGGGTTCGGCCGAGGGTCCGTGCACCATAATTCCAGCTCCCGATAGCGATCGATAGCGGCGGCGAAAACCTCACTCGCCACATCGGGAAAGAATTCTTGCAACGCCGCCGTGATCTCCGCCGCAGGCGTGGCGGCGACCCAGCGCAAGGTCCGCGCCATCGCTCGCGTCACAGCGGCGAATTCTTGCTCTCGTCGCGCCATGACAGATCGCCGCGCCACCAGCATCGTATAGGCCGTCGGCCCACGATTCGCCTGCGCGTACCAGACATAGAATTCCGACCCCGCACGCAGCAATTCTTCCGCAAATGGCTGAAAGATTTGTACCGCGTCTATCTCCCTTGCGCGCAACGCCGTCGCGTTCTCCGCCATGCTCCGCCCCGTCACCAGATCCATCGCCGCGGGATCCTCCCCAGCCAGGCGCAGATCGTCCTGCAGACAAATCCACGGCGTTGGCACTTCCGAGACCACGCCGAGCCGTGCCCGCGCCAAATCGCGCATGGTAAACCCCAGCCGTTCGCCCCGTCCGATGACAAAAAACGGATCGCGACGGACCACATCGGCAAAACACACCAAATCGCTCATCGGGTCTTCGGCATGCGACAGGATCACCCGCAACGGCCCGCCCCACATCAGATCGGCCGCGCCATCACGCAGCGCCACCACCGTCGCAGCCGGACTGGGCGAGGTCCGCAAAGTCACCTCCACCCCCTCCGCCGTGTAGGCCCCGATCGCGTGCGCCGCATAGAACGGCACATAGAACAATGCGCGAAAATTCTCTGAAATCACCAGTGCCATATCGGTCCTTCCCTTGCGCTCAGCCCCACCGTTCCGCATCCTGCGCGCCCCAGCAGCAGGAGTTCGCCATGGACACGAACATCAAGCAAGCCGCCAGCCCGCTCCCCACCGCCGAAACAGCCCTGATGCGCCTCGATATCGTGTCGGACGCCATCTGCCCCTGGTGCTATGTCGGCAAGCGGCACATGGAACGCGCGCTGGCGATACTGGTGCCGGAAGGCATTCGCTTCAACGTTCACTGGAACCCGTTCCAGCTCAACCCCGACATGCCGATGGAAGGCGTGGAACGCCGCGCCTACCGCATCCAGAAATTCGGGAGTTGGGAAAAATCCCAGCAGCTCGATGCCCGCATTACGCAGGCCGCCGCCGGCGCCGGCCTAGAATTTCACATGGACCGGCTGACCCGCACGCCAAACACGCTGAAAGCCCATCGCCTCATCGCCCTCGCCGGTCAACAAGGCGTACAAGACGCGATTCTGGAAGCCATCTTCCAGTCTTACTTCCTCAATGGCGGCGATATTGGCGCCGACGACATTCTGCTCGGTTGCGCCGAACTGGGAGGGATGGAGCGGGCCGCCATTGCGGCCTTCCTGGCGACCGACGAACTTTTGGCGCAAATCCAGGCGCAGGAACATGCCGCCCGTTCCACAGGCGTGTCCGGCGTGCCGTCCTTCTTCCTCGAAGGTCATTCGCTGTTCTCCGGTGCCCAGCCGGTCGAGCAGATGGCGAAGGCGTTCCGCCATGCCCATAAAGTTCTCAGCGAACGCCCAGCGCAAGCGGCAGAATAATATCATGACCCTGAAAATCATCGGCATGGCGCGGTCGCGCACCGTGCGTACGCTGTGGATGGCGAACGAGCTTGGCCTACAATACGCCCATGTGGAAACACCCCTCGGCGCCGCCGGCAGCCGTACCCCGGCGCATCTGGCGATCAACCCGAACGGCCATATTCCCGTGATCGACGATGACGGGCTGATCCTGTGGGAATCGCTGGCCATCAATCTTTACTTAGCGCGCAAACATGGCGGTCCGCTCGCTCCGGTCAACATCGCCGAAGAGGGGGAAATACTGCAATGGGCGCTCTGGCAGTTATGTGAACTGGAACGCAATGCCGCCAACACACTCTACCATTCCGTGATGTATCCGCCGGAACAGCGTGATCTAAAAATCCTCGCCCAGGCGCTGGAAGGGGTAAAAGCGCCGTTGCAGGTGCTGGAAACCGCGCTGGCCAAAGGTGGCGGCCATCTCGTTGGCAACCGCTTTACCGTTGCCGATCTTAATCTGGTGGGTGCTATCTTTTACCT
>SHWN01000004.1 GCA_009693795.1 Acetobacteraceae bacterium | reverse complement strand
ATGCAATGAGGCAATTTCCTTCGCCATAAACACCGGATTGCGGATCGGCAGGATTAAAATTCCGGTAGCCAACTTGATGCTGCGCGTAGCCCCAGCGACATAGGACAGCGTTTCCAGCGGTGACAGCCAGGCAGTGCCATACAGCCCACGTGCCGTCAGAAGATGTTCGGGCACCCAGAGCGAATCATACCCCAGATTTTCGGCATATACCGCAAATTCACGCAGGCTGGCCGCAGTTGAGTAATCCAGATCCGGAAAGGAAAAACTGGGCAGCATGAAGCCAAAGCGCATGACGAGGCCTTTCATCGGGTTGACGACGAAAAACAGGCGGCCGGCATGCTAGCCGGCCACCCACCAGGAGGAAACAGCGCCCGCTATTGCACCGGGCGCTTCATCTTACAAGTCGAGGGCTGCATCAATTCTCTTGCATCAGCGCGCAATTGAGTCTGCCAGCCGAGGCCGGTTTTTTCGGTATCATAGCGTGCATTGCGTACCAGCCGTGCAACATAGAAAGGTTCCACCATCTGGTGGTCTTCCTTACGCATAATGTTTTCATTCCCCATCAGATCGTTCATCCGGATGTCTTCTAAGGCCAGCGCAACTTTGTAGGGATCGATGCCACCAGCCTTGGTAATGGCCGCGGCCAACATGTCCAGCATGGTGACGACATTGGACTGGAACAAATCGAAATTATGCGTCTTGCGCCATTCGGCCACAAACGCCTCGGCTTCTGCATTCTTGCCTTCTTCAGGTACGTTCGGATGGAATTCCATCACCGAATGCAACCGGTTCTCCGCCGTCGGGCCCGCCGCCGTTACGGCGCCAACTACATGCGCCAGATAAGTATAAAACTTAATATCAAGGCCGGCTTCCACAGTAGATTTCAGCAACAAATTTAAATCAGGGCCCCAGTTACCGGTAATCAGCGCCTGAGCCTCCGATGCCTTGATTTTGGCGGCGTAGGAGGAAAAGTCCTTTACTTTTCCCAGCGGTATGAATTCATCACCAACGACCTTCACATCCGGGCGCAGCCTGGCCAGCCACTCCTTGGTTTCACGATGCAGGGTCTGGCCAAACAGATAGTCCTGATCCAGCAAATAAACGCTGGTGATCTCCTTCGGTAGAGCGCGCACCAAAGAAGCTGCTCGCATGCCGGTGTTACCGACAAACCGGAAATGCCAGAAATCGCAATTATCGTTGGTCAGGTCCGACGCCAACGCGCCACAGTTCAAATACAGCACGCGGTTATTGGGATTGCGCGCATTATGCTTGGCAACCCCATCAATAAGCGCGGCCGCCACATTCGAACCAGCACAATGCATCAGAAAGGAGATATTCTGATCGGTGATGCTTTTCAGCGCGATCAGCGCCTCCGCCGGCTGCATCTTGCTGTCATAGGGTACGAGTTCGAATGTGCGCCCCAGCGCGCCACCACGCGCATTCAGCCGGCTGAGCACATAGGAAAACATTTTCAGTGACGCATCGCCTTGCTGGGCAAACGTCCCGGAAAGTGGATCGACATAGGCAAGGCGAATAGGTTCGGCGGCAAACGCGGCGGGCGCGAGGCCAACCGTGGCGGCAAGTATCACCGCGCCCAATGCGTGCATGAACAGGGATATCATTGGCCGTCCTCCAGGTGGTTATTATCGGATAACTTAAGGAGCATCTCCGGGCGTCGTCAATGCGGACAACGTCCATGCGGCTAGCCTAAAAGTGCCGGCAGTAATGACATCGGGCCGGCATCGCCTATTCAGCTTCCCCCCTGGACCTCGGCACGTACATCCTTGATGTCCCGGAACGTCAATACCGGCGCCCCTTCCATCGCCCGACGCATCATAAAGGCGGAGCTGGCCAGAAAAACCGGCGCGCCATCGACATCATCGGCCATGGCGGTCCGATTGGCGGCGATGAATTTGTCCAGCGCCGCCCGATCTGCGCCGTTCACCCAGCGCGCAATCGTATAGGGCACCGGCTCAAACCCAATCGGCACGCCATATTCATTGGCCAGACGTGTCACTAGGACATCCAGCTGCAAGGTGCCAACCACCCCCACCAAGGGCTGAGCCCCATCCATCGGGCGGAACAGCTGCACCACGCCTTCCTCCGCCAGTTCCTGCAACGCCTGACGCAATTTCTTCGCCTTCATCGCATCGTCCAGCCGCACCCGGCGCAAAATCTCCGGCGCAAAATGCGGCACGCCGACGAAGTTAATGTCTTCCCCGTCCGTCAGCGTGTCGCCAATCCGCAAGGTTCCGTGATTGGGAATCCCCACCACATCGCCGGCAAACGCCTCCTCTGCCAGTTCTCGGTCACGCGCAAAAAAGAATTGCGGCGCGTGCAGCGGTATCTGCTTGCCCGTGCGCACCTGCTTCAACCGCATCCCACGCACCAGCCGCCCCGAGCAAACGCGCGCAAACGCAATCCGGTCGCGATGATTCGGATCCATATTCGCCTGGATCTTGAACACCAGGGCCGTCAGGTGCTCTTCGGTCGCCTGCACCACCCTCTTATCGGCCGGCTGCGCGCGCGGGCGCGGCCCAAATTCCGCCAGCGCGTCCAGCAATTCCAACACACCGATATCCTTGATGGCGGAACCAAAGAACACCGGCGTCAAATGCCCCGCCCCGAATTCCTCCTCGTTGAATTCCGGCAACGCCGCATGCACCAGATCCGCTTCCTCGCCCAATGTCTGCAAGCGCGGATCGGACTGCGCCAGTTCCTGCGACACATTCAACTGTCGCTTGCGCAGATCATAGGTGCCGCAAAATGTCGCCGCGCGGCCCACTGGCCAGTTTACCGGCGCGGTATCCAGCGCCAAAGCCGAAGAAATCTCGTCCAGGGCCTCAAACGGATCGCGCGCCTCACGATCCATTTTGTTAATAAACGTCAGGATAGGAATATCGCGCAGTCGGCAAATTTCGATCAATTTGCGCGTCCGCTCCTCGATCCCCTTCGCCGCGTCGATCACCATCACCGCCGAATCCACCGCCGTCAGCGTCCGATAGGTATCTTCGGAAAAATCCTCATGCCCTGGCGTGTCCAGCAGATTGAACACGCAGCCCGCATGTTCGAATGTCATCACGGATGTGACCACGGAAATCCCGCGCTCGCGCTCAATCGCCATCCAGTCTGATCGTGTGCGCCGCCGCTCCCCCTTGGCACGCACATTGCCCGCCAGCTGGATCGCGCCACCGGCGCGCAGCAGCCGCTCGGTCAAGGTGGTCTTGCCCGCATCGGGATGGGAAATAATGGCAAAGGTGCGCCGCCGCGCGATAGCGGCGACGACGTCCGGGTTCGCGGTGATATCCATACGCCGCGTCTGTCATCGCCCGCCCCGCCGGTCAAGTCCTCCCCTTTTGCCCCCGAATGCGCCATGCTGCCCGCACCGTCCCGCAGCTAGGAAAACTCTATGAGCAGCATCCCCCAAATCCCTGGCGTCTATCACCGCAAGGTGGGCGACATCACTATCACAGCCCTCGCCGATGGCTATATTGATGGCGGGCTGGAGGTGCTGCGCGGCGTCACGCCCGAAGAGGGCCTGGCCATGCTGCAATCCCGCTTCCGCCCATCCAGAAGGATTTCCGTCAACGCCTATCTCATTCGCAATGGCAACCGGACCGCACTCATTGAGACCGGCTCCGGCACCTATCTGGGCGGCACCGTGGGCTGGCTACTAGGCAATCTCCAGGTCGCCGGCGTCGATCCGGCCTCCATTGAAGCGGTGATGCTGACACATATGCACCCGGACCACTCAGCAGGTCTCGCGGAACGCGAAACTGGCCGCCGCTTCTTCCCCAATGCCGAGCTGGTAGTGCACGAAAACGAACCCCGTCACTGGCACGACGACGCCGCCATGTCGCGCGGCAACGAACGCGAAAAACTTATGTATTTCCAATGCGCCCGCGAACAGATGGCGCCCTACAAAGACCGTATGCGCGTCTTTAATACTGCGACTGAGGTCTTCCCCGGTGTCACCGCCGAACCCATCCCCGGCCACACGCCGGGCCACACCTCCTACCGTATTGCTTCGGGCGGCGAGCAATTACTGGTCTGGGGCGACATCGTCCATATCCCGGAAGTGCAAATCCCCCGCCCCGAAGTCACCATCGCCTTTGATACCGACCCCAACGCCGCCGCCGCCATACGCAAGCGCGTGTTCGATATGGTGGCGACGGACAGAATTCCCGTCGCCGGCATGCATCTGCACTATCCCGGCTTCGGCTATCTGGATCGTTCAGCGTCCGGCTACGCCCTGGTACCGGAGGCCTGGCGCTTCGAGACGTAATGCATCTGGGCACGGCGACGGCGCCGCGCCCAGCCGCCGCGATCAGGCCGGTTTCTTGGCAATCTGCGTGCCCGCCGCTTCCTCATATAAGCGCAGCATCTGGTGCAGATCGCCTCGCCCGCCAAAGCGTTCAATCGCCATGCGATAATTGCGCAGAATGGCCGGCGCCAAACTTAATGCCGCGAAATCGCCCGTGGCCAACTCATTCGCCAGTGCGACGTCTTTCTCCATCAACGCCAAGGTAAACCGCGCCTCGAAATTATCGGTAAAAATGTTAATGGGGAATACATTCTGCGTGCAGTTATTGCGCCCCGAGGACTTGTTGATCACATCGACCACGATCTTTGGATCCAACCCCTGCGACGCCGCCAGGCTCACCGCCTCAAACGCCAGTAAGCGATTGCCCGCCGACATCATATTGTTCACCGCCTTCAACGTATGCCCGGCACCCAACGGCCCAACATGCACCACATTCAGGCTGATCATATTCAGGATCGGCACCACCCGCGCATATTGCTCATCCGAGCTGCCCACCATGATGGCGATGGTCCCCGCATCGGCACCTTGTGGCCCGCCGCTGACCGGCGCGTCGATCAAATTCACCCCGGTTGGCGCCAACTCGGCCGCCATTTCCCGCGTCGCGGCCGTGGCGCCAGATGTCTGATCGACGATCAACCCACCCGGCTGCATGCCCCGGATCAACCCGTGATTGTCACCGAAGATCACGTCCTTCACCTGCGCCGAGGTCGGCAGGCAGGTCAGCACGATGTCGGATGCGGCACCCACTTCCGCCGGCGATCCCACCACCGTGGCACCCAGCTTGGCAAACTCGGCACAACGTTCTGGTGATAGATCAAACACGGTGAGCTTGTGTTCACGCAGTAAGCGCCGCGCCAGCGCCCCACCCATAACCCCCAGCCCGACATAGCCAATCCGTGGTGCGCTCATAACGAAAAATCCCTCTCCTCGGCGCATGGTGTGGCGTTATACCGTGTCCACGCTATGGTTACAGACAGAGTGTAGCTTTGGGACGAATGGAGGACCACATGGAAGCGGGATATCTCGGCGTCGGCAATATGGGCCAACCCATGGCGTTGAAGCTGGTCGATGGCGGACATCAGCTCACCTTGTTCGACATCAGTGAAACCGCGATGGCGCCATTGCTAGAACGTCAGGCACGCCGGGCCAACAGCCCCCGCGAACTGGCCGATCAGTGCGAAACGGTGTTCGTCTCCCTCCCCACCTTGGCCGCCTTTCGCGACGTGGTGAACGGCCCGGACGGCCTAGCGCAGGGCAGCCGCATGAAGCTGCTAGTCAATACCTGCACCATCGGCATCCCCTTCCTGCGCGAGATTGAAGCCGCGCTGGCACCGAAAGGCGTCGCGGTGGTTGATTGCCCGATCTCCGGCGGCCCGGTCGGCGCGCGGGCAGGCACATTATCGGTCATGGTCTCCGGCGATCCGGCGTTGATCGAAAAAATCCGCCCCTTTATTTCCCTCTGGGGTCCAACCGTCACCATCGCCGGGGACAAGACCGGCGCGGCGCAGGTACTGAAGTTAACCAACAACATCCTCGCCGCCGTCGCGCAAACCGCCACGGCGGAAGCCCTCGTCATGGGCGCCAAAGGCGGCCTCGACCCAGAGGTGATGCTAAAAGCCATCAACGCCGGTAGCGGCCAGAACAGCGCCACCCAGGGCCTTTTCCCCGAAGCCGTGCTCGATCGCTCCTTCCATTACGGCGCTACTCTGGATGTGCTAATCAAGGATGTCGACCTCGCCATCGAACAGGGCGAGGCACTGGGCGTGCCCATGTGGGTCTGTCACGCCGTGCGCCTGGTGCTGAAACACACCGCCTTTATCGGCAAGGGCCAGGACGATATCAGTACCTTCGTGCAAGTGATCGAAGCCGGCGCCGGCTTCCAAATTCCAAAGACGCGCTAAGGGAGAAAATAAATGGACGCAGGATTTCTCGGCACCGGCAATATGGGCCTGCCCATGGCCGGAAAACTCATGGATGGCGGGCATAACTTAACATTGTTCGATATCCGCGAAGACGCGATGCGCCCCTTGCTGGACCGTCAGGCCCGTAAGGCTTCCTCCCCCAAAGACCTCGCCGATAAATGCGACATCGTCTTCGTCTCCCTACCGACCCTCGCCGCCTTCCGCACCGTCGTCGCCGGAGAAACCGGGTTGGCGAAAGGCAGCCGGATGAAAATCCTGGTCAATACCTGCACCATCGGGGTGCCCTTCGTGCATGAGATCGAACAGGATATGGCGACCCGAGGTGTTACCGTGGTCGATTGCCCCATCTCCGGCGGCCCACCCGGCGCGCGCGCCGGCACACTCTCCGTCATGATCTCCGGCGATCCCGAAGCAGTCACGAAGATCCTGCCTTTAGTCTCGCTCTGGGGCCGCGCCGTCACCGTGGCGGGCGACAAGCCGGGTGCCGCGCAGATGTTGAAACTCACCAATAACATTCTGTCAGCGGTCGCGCTGGCCGCCACCTCGGAAGCCTTCGTCATGGGCGCTAAAGGCGGGCTGGACCCGGAAGTGATGTTAAAAGCCATCAATGCGGGCAGCGGCCAAAACAGCGCCACGCAGGCAAAATTCCCGCTCGCCGTCCTCACCCGCAGCTTCGATTTCGGCGCTGAGATGCATATCCTAATGAAGGATATCGACCTCGCCATCGCACAGGGTGAGGCCTTGGGTGTGCCCATGTGGGTCTGCCAGGCCGCACGCCTCGTCTTCAAACACGCCATGTTCCAGGGCGCCGCGAAAGACGATCTGACCAGCATCGTCCAACATATCGAACGCGCCGCCGGGTTCGAGATTCCGAAAACGCGTTAGCCCTAGAGCATTCGTCACCTAAGACGGCACCGGCCCGCTCCCCCACCCGGCGACCCATATCATTATGCTGATGGGTATCCGGGGGAGCGAGCAAGCCGGCGCCAATTCAGCGTAAGCAGCGAATGCTCTACCCCACCTCGCCATCATCCGGATTGAGGTTGATGGCGCGCAGCCGGGCCCGCTCCTCGTCCCACCCGGGGCGCTCCTTCACATTCAGGAACAGATGCACCGGCCGGTCCAGTAACTGCCCCAGATGCGATCGCGCCTTGGCACCGATTTCGCGAATGCGCGCCCCTTTAGCGCCAATCAGGATCGCCTTATGCCCGGCCCGCGCAACATAGATCGTCGCCTCGATCCGCACCGAGCCGTCCTTACGTTCCTTGAAATTTTCCGTCTCCACCGTGGCGCCATACGGCACCTCCTCATGCGTCTGCAGAAAAATCTGCTCCCGCACGATCTCTGCCGCCAGCAACCGGTCCGGTAAATCGGTCAGTTCGTCTTCAGGAAATAAATACGGCCCCTCCGGCAAGGTTTCTGCCAGGGCATCCAGCAATTCGTTCAACCCATCGCCGTTGGACGCACTCACCATAAAGATATGCTCAAACGCCATCTGTTCCGAAAGCCGCGCGGTTAACGGCAATAACAGCGCCGGCGCCACCAGATCGATCTTGTTCAACACCAGCCAACACCGCCGCCCGCTATCCTTCAACCGCGCCACAATCCCTTGTACCGCCTCGCTCGCGCCGGATTTTGCATCTACCAGGAACACGGTCAGATCCGCGTCCTGCGCCCCGGTCCAGGCCGCGGCCACCATGGCGCGGTCCAGCTTTCGGCGCGGACGAAAAATGCCCGGTGTATCCACCAAAAGCATCTGCGTGGTACCACGCATCAGAATACCCAACACCCGAAACCGTGTCGTCTGCGCCTTCGGGCTGACGATCGAAAGTTTTGCCCCCGTCAGTCGGTTTAACAGTGTCGACTTGCCCGCATTGGGCGCGCCAACAATGGCGACAAAACCACAACGCGTGCTCATACCAATCCCTTGCCCTGTAACTGCTGCAGCAAATTCGCCGCCGCTTCCTGCTCCGCCAGGCGTTTCGCCCCTGCCCGCCCGGTTCCCACCAACTCGCCACTGGCCACGGCAATCATAAAGACTGGCGCATGCGAAGGCCCTTCACGAGAAACAATCTTATAAGCGGGCAAGTCTTTTCCTTTCGCCTGCAACCATTCCTGCAAAGCAGTTTTCGCGTCTTTTGGCGGCGCCACCAGGGCCTGCATCGGCCCCTGCCAGACTCGGCGAATAAACGCCTGCGCCGGTTCCAACCCATCATCAAGGAACAACGCCCCGATCGTCGCTTCCAACGCATCCGCCAGCACGGTGGCGCGCAACTTTACACCGACCCGCGCCTCCGCCGGTGCAACCGACAGCGCCGCGCTCAGTCCAATCGCCTCTGCCACCTCCACCAAAACCGGTTGAGAAACCAGCAACGCCAACCGGCTGCCCAGCGCGCCCTCCTGTTCTTCCGGAAACCGCTCAGCCAACCATTCCGCCATCACCAGGCCCAGCACACGGTCGCCGATGAATTCCAGCCTTTCGTTGGAGAACCCGCCACGGCGCGCACTCATGGACCGATGCGTCAATGCCTCACGCAGCAAATCCGGGCGACGGAATTGATGTCCCAGAATCGCTTCCAAACAGCCGCTCACGCTGATCCGCTCAAATGATGCCCCGGAACAACCGGCTCCAGCGAATATCGAAGGGCCAAGTCCAGACTTCCCACCAAGCATTGCCCGGTTCGATGGAGAAGAAAATGAATTCCGCGCGGCCAACCAGATTTTCAATCGGCACAAAACCAACGCCGCTATTGGGATCGCGGCTATCGGCGCTGTTATCGCGGTTATCGCCCATCACGAACAGGAACCCCGCCGGAACCTTGAATTCCGACGTGTTGTTCATAAAACCCATGTCGCTGTATTTCTGAATATCATACGAAATATGGCCGCCACCGCGCGGCAACGTTTCGATATAGCGCTTCGCGGTCACGCGCACGCCGGATTCTTCGCGCGAGGTCATTGCCTCGGCCGGATTTTGTCCTGCGGCATGCCCGTTCACATGAAGATGACCCGCCCGCATCTGCACGCTATCCCCCGGCAGGCCAATGATCCGCTTGATATAATCAGTGCGATTATCGCGTGGCCATTTAAAGACAGCGATATCGCCGCGCTGCGGGTCACGCGCAAAAATCCGCCCGCTGAACAAGGCTGGCGTGAAGGGCAGCGAATATCGGGAATACCCATAGCTATACTTCGAAACGAAGAGATAATCACCAATCTGCAAGGTCGGGATCATGCTGCCGGATGGGATATTGAACGGCTCAAATGCGATCGTGCGAATGCCAACGGCGATCAAGCCAGCATAGACGATGGTCTTAAGGTTTTCTAGCCAACCGATGGAGGCGCGTTTCGCCATAGCGTCGGAATTCTTTCAGTGGGGGGGGAAGCGCGGCGGATGAAGCCAAGTGGGCCATAGCCTGTCAAGCAAGTAGGGGTAAGGGTATTGCGGAAATAATTACCTGCGCAAAGGCATAGGGGTATTCATCCGTCATCGTCAGCGCCACCGATGCCGCCATACCAGCCGGCGTTATCGCCGCCAGATGCGCCGCCGCGCCACCCGTCATGCTCAGGCTCGGCTGCCCGCTCGGCAGATTAACCACACCCAGATCGGACATAAACACACCACGACGAAATCCGGTGCCCAGCGCCTTCGCCGCCGCTTCCTTGGCCGCAAAGCGCTTGGCGAAGGTGCCGGCCTGGATCGGTTCAGTGCGCCGCATCGCCTTGGCGCGTTCCAGATCGGTGAACACCCGCAGCAGGAAGCGATCGCCATGGCGTTCGATCACCCGTTCCATGCGGCGGATATCGCAGATATCGGAACCAATCCCCAAAATCATCACAAACCCGTCACGCCTTGGCCCGCTCCACCTGGGTGATCCCCGGCGCCGCACGCAGCCCGGCGATCACGTTGGAGAGATGCTTGAGGTCGCGCACCTCCACATCCACCACCACTTCCATGAAATCAGCCTGCCGGTTCTCGATTTTCAGGTTGGACACCTCGCCCTCCTGTTTGGCGATCGCATTGGTCACATTGGCCAAGGTTGCCGGCTCATTCGCCACGATCACGCTGACCCGCCCGGTATACAGGCTGGATTTGGAATCGCGCTTCGCGAGTTGCGTTGATAAATCCCAATCGACTTCGATGAATCGTTCCGGCGTGGCGGCAAAACTCTCCAGCGTCAGGCAATCTTTTGTATGGATCGTCACACCCTTTCCGGTGGTGATCAACCCTACGATCCGGTCGCCCGGCAGCGGATGGCAGCACCCGGCATACAGCACCGCCATGCCCGCCACCAAACCGGTAATTGCCATGCCGTTATCATCGCGCACGAACGGGCGCACCGGGCGTTGATGCAGGCTCGGCATCATCCGCGGCGCGCGCGGCGCTAGGCGAAATTCCGGATAGGCCGCACAGACCAATTCCTTCGGCCCGATCGCACCACTACCCACCGCGACGTAAAGATCGTCCAGCGCCGCAAACTTCAACTGCTTCAGCACTGGCTCCAGCACGCGCTCAGACCCATCCACGCCTTCCTGGCGAAACGCCCTGGCCAGGGCCGCGCGGCCATTGTCCAGATTTTCCTGGCGCTGCTGCTGATGTACAAACCGGCGAATACGCGCGCGCGCCTTGCCCGTCACCGCGAAACGCTCCCAGGTCGGAGAGGGCGTACCACCGCGCGCCGTCATGATCTCCACCTGGTCGCCATTCTGCAATTCATGCCGCAGCGGCATCAGCCGCCCGTTCACTTTAGCACCGACGCAGGTATCGCCCACCTGGCTATGCACCGCATAGGCGAAATCCACCGGCGTCGCCCCGCTCGGCAACTGAATCAGTTGACCTTTCGGCGTAAAGCAGAACACCTGATCCCCATAAAGTTCCAGCTTGGTATTTTCTAGAAACTCATCCGCCGCGGCGGAGTTCTCCAGAATATCCAGCAGATCCTGCACCCAGCGGAGTTTCTGAAAATCCTGCGCCAATGGCTCCGCGTGGCGCGGATCATCCTGCTTATAGAACCAGTGCGCGGCGACACCATTTTCCGCCACGTCATGCATCTCCTGCGTGCGGATCTGCACCTCAATCTTCTGATGCCGCGGCGAGCGCAACGTCACCCCGGTATGGATGGACTGATAACCATTGGATTTCGGTGTGGAAATATAATCCTTGAACCGTCCCGCAATCACCGGATAAACGGCATGCAAGGCGCCTAGCGCCATATAACAAGCCTCTCGCGTCGGCACCACGACACGAAATGCCATAATATCCGACAATTGTTCAAAAGCAACATTACGGCGCTGCATTTTTTCCCAGATGGAGAACGGGTTCTTCTCACGTCCCGTCACCTCGTTCACCACCACGCCGGATGCCTCACACACGCGCCGTAACTCCGAGCGCACACCTTCCACTACATCCGCACCCTGGCCACGCAGAAAATTCATCCGCGCCTGGATGGTGTCATAGGCCTCCGGTTCCAGCTGAGAGAAGGAAATGGTTTGCAGTTCGGTCTTCACCTCCTCCATGCCAATCCGCTCCGCCAGCGGGGCATAGATCTCCATCGTCTCCCGCGCGATCCGTTCCCTCCGTTCCTGGTTATGAACAAAATGCAGGGTGCGCATATTGTGCAGCCGGTCGGCCAGCTTCACCAGCAACACGCGAATATCGCGGCTCATCGCAAGCACCAACTTGCGGAAATTTTCCGCCTGCTTGGTGCGGGTCGATTGCAATTCCAGCCGGTTCAGCTTGGTCACGCCATCGACCAGCCCGGAGATGGATTTTCCGAAACGCTGCTCGATCTCTTTTAAGGTGACCGGCGTATCCTCGATCACATCATGCAGCAGGGCGGTGACGATGGAAGCGGTGTCCAGCCGATAGCCCACCAGGATATCGGCCACCGCCACTGGATGGGTGATATAGGGATCGCCATTGTCGCGCTTCTGCGCGCCATGCGCCTGCGTGGCAAACACATAGGCCGCGTCGATCAGCGCGGTATCGGCCTTAGGATCATAGGCCTGGATTTTTTCCGTCAGCTCGAACTGGCGCGGCGCATTTTGTCGCCTTGCCGTGCCGTCGGGAGCAGCCGGGACAATCCTGTCGCGGACGCCCGGCGCCATCTGTGCGACCCGCGTCGCGCTTACCGGCGCGGCCGGCCGCCGAGTTCCGCCTCAATCGCCGCCGCCATATCCTCGGCCGACAATTCTTCTGCGTCCACATTCAGGCTAGCCGCTTCTTCCTCGGCCGAAACATCCCGCAAGCCAAAGATATTCTGATCGGTAGGGATCAGGTCTAGCACTTCCTCATCCGCCGGCTCCGGCTCCGGCGCACGAGACAGTGACTTCACCAGATCCTGCTCGATCAGGGCCAGATCAATCGTCTCCTCGGCAATTTCGCGCAGCGCAATCACCGGGTTCTTGTCGTTATCGCGATCGATGGTCAGTTCCTCGCCCTGGCTGATATTGCGCGCGCGCTGCGCCGCCAGCAGCACCAGCTCAAAGCGGTTAGGAATTTTTTCGACGCAATCTTCGACGGTGACGCGGGCCATCCGTACAGCCTCCGGGTAATACGCAGCTATGGGCAATATGCCTCTATGAACGGCCTAATTAGGCCCACATCCCCCATAAAGCAAGCACCAACCCCTTCAAATCACATCTTTCGGCGGGCAAATCACGCCAATCGCTTGGTCCTTCACCCTGACCAGCAGGTCCTGCACGCTGCATTGCAGCAATGGATGCCACCAATCGGGCGCCACCTCAGCCAGCGGGGCCATCACGAACGCCCGCAAATGCGCCCGCGGATGCGGCAGCACCGGGTCTGGCGCCGCACGCACCAATGCCCCCATAGCGACGATATCCAGATCCAGCACTCGCGCCGCGTTCGCCACGCCCCGCCACCGCCCCGCTGCGTCCTCCAGCCCACGCAGCGCCGCCAGCAAAACCTCCGGCGCCACTATCCCCGCCAGGCGAACCACGCCATTGATGAAATCCGGCTGACCGGATGGCGGCACCGGCGCGCTGCGATGCCAGCGCGAGACCGCCACCACCTGCAATCCCACCACCCCCTCCAGCGCGGCAGCCGCGCGGCGGCAGACCTCAAATGGCGACCGCCCCTCCCCATCGGGCAGATTTGAACCGACCGCCACTAGGATCGGCCCGGCGACGGCATCCGGGTTCACATTTTCACTCCCAGGCGCGATAATGGCGGGGCGCGGGATCCGGCCCGCTGTATTTAATCCTAACCACTTGCTTCTCGCCCGACATATTCACCTCGGCTTCGGCCCTGTATCAGAACAAAAAGGTTGTTCACCATGCATTTCCTACCGCAAGAGCGGGTTGCCCTATTCATCGACGGCGCCAATCTCTACTCCGCCTCCCGCAATCTTGGCTTCGACGTGGATTACCGCAACCTGCTGCATTATTTCCGCGGCAAGGCGCAGATCATCCGCGCCTATTACTACTCCGCCCTGCTGGAGACTGAGGATTATTCGCCCCTAAAGCCGTTAACCGATTGGTTGGCATATAATGGCTATAATCTGGTGACGAAACCAGCCAAGGAATACACCGACGCCACCGGACGCCGCCGCGTGAAGGGCAATATGGACGTCGAAATCGCCGTGGACATGATGGAACTGGCGCCGAAGATAGACCATGCCGTGCTGTTTTCCGGCGATGCCGATTTCCGCCGCTTAGTGGAAGCCGTGCAACGCCAGGGCGTGCGAGTCTCCGTCATCTCATCCGTCCGCACCACACCGCCGATAGTCGCCGATGAACTGCGCCGCCAGGCGGACCAGTTTATCGAACTCGCCGATATTGCCCCTGATTTCACCCGCCGCCAAACCGAACCACGGCCCCGCCAAAACCCGGCCCGGATCACCCCGGCGGACCCTTACACAGATGCGGAAACCGCGTGAACGCGAACGAACAGACCGACGCATCCACCCCCGACGAGGATTGCACGCTTTGCCCTCGATTGACGGCCAATCGGGCCGCCAACCGCGCCACCAATCCAAATTGGTTCAATGCGCCGGTCCCCAGCTTCGGGCCACGCGGCGCCAGCCTGCTGGTGGTGGGCATGGCGCCCGGCGTGCGCGGCGCCAACCGCACGGGCCGGCCCTTCACAGGCGATCACGCCGGAATGCTCCTCTACAACACCCTGCTCACGCATAGCTTTGCCACCGGCGTCTACGGCGCGGACCCGACGGATGGGTTAGAACTACATGATTGCCGGATCGCCAACGCGGTACGCTGTGTACCGCCCGCCAATCTGCCCAAACCGATCGAAGTGACCACCTGCAATCGCTTCCTGCGCGGCGAATTCCAGATGATGCCGCGGCTCCGCGCCGTGCTCGCCTTGGGGGTACTGGCCCATGCCGCGGTGCTGAAAGCCCGCGGCGTACCGGTGACCCGCATCCGCTTCCGCCATGGCGATATCCACACTCTGCCGGACGGCTTGCTGCTGGCCGACAGCTATCACGTCTCCCGCTACAACACGAACACCGGCCGGCTAACCGCAGCCATGTTCGCCGATGTCATCGCCACCCTGGCCGAACGCCTGCGCGAAACCGCGGCCGAGGTCATCAACCCCACCGCCTGAGCACTCCCCGAGCACGGTGACTGAAGGCGGAATCTCCGGAAGTCTGAATCACACTCTCAGATAAACCAGCTAGAGCGAGATGCGTTCCTATTGAAACGCACCTCGCTCTAAGTCGGCCAGGCGCGCCGGATCGGATCACGCCCACCCCAACCGCGCGCGGCCTCTCGCACGCCGGCAAAAATCCGCGCGCGTTCCGGCGTCAACTCCGCCATCTCGATCACCGTGCCGGGATGGCCTTCATTCCACAGATAAACAAACGGCCCGCGTGGACTATCGCCTTGCTGACCAATGCTATAGCCATTGGCCAACGCGTATTTCAGCTTCGCCTCATAATCCTCGGGCCAGCTGGACCAATGCTGCATCCCCTCGCGCCCGGCGCGCAGAAAATCCTGATACATGCTGGGGTTGTCGCAACGCTGTTGGATTAATTCTAGTTGCACATCGCCGGAATTGGCCAGCGCGATGGACAGATGAATGTCATCATAGCGCGCCCCTCGATACGTAAATCCCGTCACCGCCAGCCGATCCGTATAAAACCACGGCCCCACCCCGCACACCTCCACCCAATGCTTCATCGCCGCCTCGATATCGCGCACGACAATGCCAACCTGACGAAAATCTCCAAACAACCGGCTCATAATCTCGTCTCCTTAAAATCCGCCGCGCAGCGGGCGAAAGAAATTCTGTACATCGGATGCCAGTGCCTCAGGTTGCTCCATCGCTGCGAAATGCCCACCCTTCGCCATCACCGTCCATTGCCGAATATCGGTGTAAGTTTTTTCGGCTATCAAGCGTGGCGGGCGCCGGATTTCGCGCGGGAACGCCGCATAGCCCGTCGGCACATCCACCGTTCGCCCATCCGGGATCGGCCAGGCCCCATGCAGGCGCGCATAATAGGGCCAAAACGAGGAACCGATTGCCCCAGTGAACCAGTACAACGAAATATTGGCGAGCATCCGGTCCCGGCTGACCGCCATTTCCAGATTGCCATCATTGTCGGTCCAGACATGAAATTTCTCAGCAATCCACGCCGCCAGCCCGGCCGGTGAATCGCTTAGCCCGAAAGCCAAAGTTTGCGGGCGCGTGCCCTGGATCCATTGATACCCTGTCTCCTCGCGGGACCACACAGCGACCTCCTCCTGGTAGCGGTTTTCTTCCGGCGTTAGATTGACCGACAATGGCTGATCAGGGCGGATGGCCAGCAGATTGATGTGAATCCCCACCACCTTATCCGCATGCCGCACTCCGAGCGCAGACGCGGCCGAGGCACCCCAATCCCCGCCTTGCACCGCGAATTTTTGGTATCCCAACACACCCGTCATCAGATCGGCAAAACAATCCGCCATTTCGGTAATGCTGAAGCGTTTCTGATTGGGCGCGAACGACAACCCATAACCCGGTAGCGAGGGCGCAATCACGGCAAACGCATCCTCCGCCCGCCCACCGAACCGCGCCGGATCGGTCAGGCGCGGAATGATATCAATGAATTCAAACACCGAGCCTGGCCAACCATGTAGCAGTAACAACGGCTTCGGGTCCGGCCCCACCCCCGGCACATGCAGATAATGCACATCGATGCCATGCAACGGCACTTTGAATTGCGGAAACGCATTCAGCCGCGCCTCCTCCGCCCGCCAATCAAAACCATCCCGCCAGTACCCGATCAGGTCCCGCAGATAGCCAACATCCGTGCCATAGGCCCAGGGCGCATCAGGCGCCTGATCGGGTAAACGTGTCCGCGCCAGACGATCGCGCAGATCGGCGATTGCGGCGTCGTCGACATGCAGGTGAAAGGGTCGGGATGTCATGGAATTTCCTCCATCGCATATTGATAGGCCGTCAGGATCTCCGCGCCAAAACAGGCGAAGATCACCTCAGTTATTCCCGGCGCACCGGCTAAACCAGCAGAAACTTCCGTCACCGCGATTCGGGTTGCCGCGGCAATCGGATAACCATACACGCCGCAACTGACTGCCGGAAACGCAATGCGCCGCAAATCATGCGCACCCGCGATGCGCAAGGTCTCGCGGTAACAGGATGCGAGCAGCCCCGCCTCGCCCACCTCGCCCCCTTGCCAGACCGGACCCACCGTGTGGATCACATAGCGCGCGGGCACCAAATATCCATCCGTGATCCTCGTCTGCCCCGTGGGACAACCACCGAGCGCACGGCAGGCCGCCAGCAATTCCGGCCCCGCCGCGCGATGAATGGCGCCATCCACGCCACCGCCCCCAACAGGTAGGAATTCGCCGCATTGACGATGGCATCCACCACCAATGCCGTAATATCGGCTTGCACCACACGCATGCGGCCAGTTGCCCTCACAGCCAACCTTTCCGCCGGAACCAGTACAGCGGCACCACCGTGCTCAGCGCGATCAAAAATATCGCAAACGGATAGCCAAACGTCCATTCTAGCTCCGGAATTTGTTTGAAATTCATCCCATACACGCCCGCCACCAGAACCGGGGGAATTCCAGCCACGGAGGTGATGGTGAATACCTTCATGATGTTATTCTGCGCGATCGAAATAAAACCCAGGGTCGCATCCAACAAGAACTGCACCTTCGTGGTCAGATGCCCATCGTAATCATTGAGCGATGCGATATCCTGGCCCAGCGTGCGCAAGCGATTGTTCAGATCGGACGGTAGAAACGCATCCGACGTCTCGCGCAGGTACGGCACGATGCGCCCCACGCCGAGCAAGCTGTCCCGCATGCGCGAAATCAAATCTCCAGACCGCCCCACCGTCTGCAGGACACTGCGCAACTCCTGATCCTGCATGCGTGGCCCGGACAGATGCGTGGGATCGTCCACAAAAATCCGACGCGAAGTAACATCCAGCTCCGAGCGTATCCGCTCCATCACATCAGCGACGCGATCCACAACCGCTTCCAACAAGCCCACCAGAATGTGCAAGCCACTGGCATCGGCTATATGGGCACGCGGCAGCCGCGCGACGAACTGATCGAAGATCCGGACGGGCATGAAGCGGATGCTGATCAGATGCGCCCGGGTCAATACGAACCCGATGGAGGCCGTGCGCGGGTCAGTATCAGCCTGGGTGACCAGCGGCATGGACAGGAATAGCGCGCCCTCGTTGACATAGATCCGGCTCGAACTTTCGATTTCCGCCAAGTCCGCCTCGCTCGGCAATTCGATGCCGGTGGCCAGCTGCACCGCCACAATTTCCTCAGCTGTCGGCTGAAACAAATCGATCCAGATTGCCTTACCCAAGGCTGCGGGATCATGCGCGTTCGGCAAGGTTCGGACGCTGAGCGGACCAGCTTCAAAGGCTATGAGCATCTACGAAGGTCCTCCCGATCAGCAGAGCACAGCGCGCCCTGGTAGCTATTGAATTCCACGATCCAACCAATAGATATCAAATCTGCCAGGATCGATACATGCAAGGTTGATATACTCGCAAATTCTGTTTTAATCTGGGGCGTTTCTTCTGTAGGATATCGGAGTGATCAATACGTAAATTGTTTATATCTTCGCCCTTTTCGCCATGATGCAGACGGCACAAGCTTCGGGTCTCCGGATCCGTTTAATCAATGAATCCAGCTTCACCATCAATGAATTCCGAGCCTCAAACATCAATCGCTGCAATTGGGAGGAAGACATACTGGGCCGGTGGATCCTCAAGCCCGGCCAATCCATCGTCATCAACCTGAATGACGGATCGGGCTAGTACAAATTCGATTTCCAGACGCCAATGAACAACGGCCGAAAGATCGAAAAGCGCAATGCCGATGTCTGCCGGAGGGAAACCTACCGCATCACCGACTGGCCCCATATCTCAACGCTATCGAGCGAACATTTAATGAGATCCCATCAGGAATCCGCCTTTTTACACCTGTCCAAGCCTAGAGCATTCGTTACCTAAATCGGCACCTTCCCGCTCCTCCACCCGGCCACCCAACGCGCGTAAACTGCTGTGGGCAGCGTAGTGGGGAGAGGGAAGGTGCCTACTTAGCGTATGCGGCGCATGCTCTAATTCTTCGACTTATCGACCAATGCGTTCTTAGAAATCCACGGCATCATCGCGCGCAGCGTCTCGCCCACTTTCTCAATCGGATGCTCGGCCAAACGGCGGCGCGTCGCCTTGAAGCTGGACTGGTTCACCTTGTTCTCCAGCATCCAGTCACGCGCGAAGCGGCCGGACTGAATATCGGCTAGCACCCGGCGCATTTCCGCCTTCGTCTCATCGGTGATGATACGCGGCCCGGTGACATATTCGCCATATTCCGCCGTGTTGCTAATCGAGTAATTCATGTTGGCGATGCCGCCTTCATAGATCAGGTCAACAATCAGCTTTACTTCATGCAGGCATTCGAAATAAGCCATTTCCGGCGCATAACCGGCTTCCACCAAGGTTTCATAGCCACCCTTGATCAGTTCCACCAACCCGCCGCACAGCACCACCTGCTCACCGAACAGATCAGTCTCGCATTCTTCCTTGAACGTGGTCTCGATCACGCCCGCGCGCCCACCGCCGATGGCGGAGGCATAGGACAGGCCCACCTCATGCGCATTGCCAGACGGGTTCTGCGCAATAGCGATCAAACAGGGCACGCCCCCTCCCCGCTGATATTCGCTGCGCACCGTGTGGCCAGGGCCCTTCGGCGCAATCATCAGCACATCAATATCCGGGCGCGGGTCCAGCAGATTGAAGTGCACGTTCAGCCCGTGCGCGAACGCCATCGCGGCACCGGATTTCATATTCGGGCCCAGCTTTTCCCGATACAGATCGCCCTGGCCTTCATCGGGGGTTAGGATCATCACCAAATCGGCCCATTTCGCGCATTCAGCCGGATCGGCGACCTTCAGACCCATTGCTTCCGCCTTGGCCACGCCGGTAGAACCCGGGCGGAGGCCGATCAGAAGATCTTTCACGCCAGAGTCTTTCAGATTATTAGCGTGCGCATGGCCCTGGCTTCCATAGCCAATGATCGCGACCTTCTTGGCCTTGATCAGGTTAACGTCGGCATCGCGATCATAGTAGACGCGCATGGTGGTATTCCTTTTTTAGTTATAGTGATGAAATCATACGCGCTCCCCGCGCGGTTGTCAGATAGTACGCGCCCCCCGCGCGATCGCCGCAACGCCTGTACGCGAAACCTCGGCTAAGCCCAAGGGGCGCATCAGATCCAGAAATGCATCCAGCTTGTCGGTATTCCCGGTCAGTTCGAAAACAAAACTATTGGTGGTGGCATCGATTACACGGGCGCGAAACGCCTCTGCGATCCGCAACGCCTCCACGCGCGGTTCGCCGGACGCCACTACCTTAATCATCGCCATCTCGCGCGCGATATGCGGCCCTTCATGCGTCAGGTCAGACACCCGATGCACCGGCACCAGACGGTCCAGCTGCGCCTTGATCTGCTGGATCACCATATCGGTGCCCGAGGTCACGATATTGATACGAGACTGCAGACGATCGACATCCACCGTCGCCACCGTCAGGCTATCGATATTGTAGCCGCGTCCGGCAAACAGACCAGTCACGCGCGCCAAGACCCCCGCTTCATTGTCCACCAGGACAGAGATCGTGGCCATGCGCTCAAGAGTATTGGACATTCAAAAAACCGCCTGCAAATGGGAGGGAAAGGGCGCGTGATCAGACCAACGCCATACCGGCGTCGGTCACGCCGACCGATTGGCTTTCGTGCTCCGGCCCCAGAATCATTTCGTTATGCGCGGCCCCGGAGGGAATCATCGGAAAACAATTTTCCTTCTGATCCACGCAGATATCGGCGATCACCGGCTTTTCACTGGTAACCATCCGCCGGATCACATCGTCCAGCTGATCCACCGATTCCGCGCGCAATCCCTCGGCATGAAAACTTTCCGCCAACTTCACAAAATCAGGCAGCGCAGCTGTATAACTTTCCGAATAACGCCCGCCATGCAGCAATTCTTGCCACTGGCGCACCATGCCCATATATTGGTTGTTGAGGATGAATGTCTTCACCGGCAAGCGATACTGCGCCAAAGTCGACATTTCCTGGATATTCATCAGGATCGACGCCTCACCGGCAATATCGATCACCAGCGCGTCCGGATGCGCCACCTGCACGCCAAGGCCCGCCGGCAACCCATACCCCATCGTCCCCAGACCGCCCGATGTCATCCATCGGTTCGGCTGACGAAAATGAAAATATTGCGCCGCCCACATCTGATGCTGGCCCACCTCCGTCGTGATGAAGATTTCGCGCTTCAGCTCCTGCGTGATCTCAAACAAACGCTGAATGGCATATTGCGGCTTGATCACCGCGCCCTTGCTCATGTCCTGTTTAAATCTCAGACAATCCTTGGCCCGCCATTCCTCGATGCGAGACCACCATGCGGCCAGAACCTTGGAATCGACCTTGGTTTTGTCTTTCTTCCACGCCGCCGAGAGGGCAGCAATCGCCTTGCCGGCATCGGCCACGATCCCTAGATCGACATGTACGCTCTTGTTGATGGAAGACCGATCAATATCAATATGAATCTTCGTTGAGTTTGGACTGAATGCATTCAACCGCCCCGTGACCCGATCATCGAACCGCGCGCCGATATTCAGCATCACGTCGCAATCATGCATCGCTAGATTGGCCTGATATGTCCCATGCATGCCCAGCATGCCAAGGAACAACGGATCGGGTGAGGGATACGCCCCCAACCCCATCAAGGTATTCGTCACCGGAAAGCCGGTCGCACGGACAAAATCTACCAAGGCGGCAGACGCGGCCGGGCCGGCATTGATCACCCCACCACCCGAATAAATAATTGGCTTCTTCGCCCGCTTCAGCAGCGCGACCGCCTGCTCGATCAATGCCGGATCGGGATCAGTCTGCGGCTTATAGCTGCGATGCGGTGTCTCCGGCACGCCAACATAGGGCGCCGGATTGATCAGAATATCCTTCGGCAAGTCGATCACCACCGGCCCCGGCCGCCCAGACCGCGCGACGTAGAACGCCTCGTGCACCACCCGCGCCAAATCCTCGGATTTCTTCACCAAGTAATTATGCTTCGTCGCCGGGCGCGTAATACCCGTGGTATCGGCCTCCTGAAAGGCATCATTGCCGATCAAATGCGTCGGCACCTGGCCAGTCAGGCACACGATCGGAATGGAATCCATCAGCGCATCCACCAATCCGGTTACCGTATTGGTCGCCCCCGGCCCGGAAGTTACCAACACCACGCCGACTTTGCCGGTGGAACGCGCATAGCCCTCAGCGGCATGCACCGCCCCGCCTTCCTGGCGCACCAAGATGTGGCGGATGGCATTCTGCTTGAAGATCGCATCATAAATCGGCAGCACCGCGCCCCCCGGATAGCCAAAAATCACCTCGACACCCTGTTCCTTCAGGGCCCGCAACAGAACCTCTGCCCCCGCTTGGGCGGCAACACTGGCTTGGGGTGCGACAGACATGACGGTATCCTTACGATCCTGCGGCCCTCGGCGCCGCGTAAGGGCGCACGGATAATCGCGGATGGTGCACCGCGTCAACCCTCGCCTAGAACAAAATTGAAAATATGGCCCGATTCTCTTTCTGAAAATTGCGCTAAAGTGCTAAATCTGGTATGGATAGTGTGCATAGGTCCGGTATTGGATAATTTATGGTGCCGAAACCAGGTCGCCTGACGCTTCGTATATTGCCCTGTCACCACCCTGGTGCGCCACGCCGCCTCGTCTAGGGACATCTCCCCGCGCAGATACCCCGCCAGCTCCGGCATGCCATGCGCACGCATCGCAGGCAGCGCCGGATCCAGATCCAAGCTCAATAAAGCCCGCGCCTCATCCAACGCTCCCTCCGTGAGCATTGCAGCAAACCTGGTAGCGATGGCGGCACGCAAGGCCTCGCGCGGCGGGTCCAACAGGATGGCCCGCAAGCGCCAATCGGTTGGCGCCACAGCCTCCTCATGCCAATCGGACAACCTGCGCCCCGTCCCCAGCCAAACCTCCCAGGCGCGGGCTATACGCTGGCTATCGGTGGGTTGCAGCCGCCCCGCCGTGACAGGGTCCACCGCCGCCAGCTTCGTATATAGCGCGGCGGGGCCGATCTCGGCCAGCAATCCCCGTGCCTCCGCCCGCGCCGCGGGACCGGGATCGGGGATATCGGCAATCCCGTTCAACAGTGCCGCAAAATACAGGCCGCTGCCCCCACACAAAATGGGCAACAACCCTGCCGCCCGCGCCGCCGCCATCTCCCGCAGCGCCGCCAACCGCCACCAGGCGGCGCTGCCGGGCTCCGCCGCCGGGCGGATTCCAAACAAACAGTGCGGCACCAGCGCCTCATCCGCCACGCTCGGCCGTGCGGTGATAATGCGCAATTCCTGGTAGACCTGCATGGAGTCGGCATTGATCACCACCCCGCCTAGCCGCCGGGCAATGGCAATCGCCAGCGCAGATTTTCCGCTCGCGGTTGGCCCAGCGACGATCAACGCAAACGGCCGCTCCACCGCCATGTCGGTGCGCTTAGACAGGTCCGGTCCGACCAGAAAGGCGCCTGCCACGACGCCGATGAAACCAGACAATCATCAGCTCTTCGCTCGCCGGATCCACGAGGCGGTCGCTAGTGATTCCCCAACCCGACTCGGTGGGCGGCGCTTCCACCGTCGCGCGGGAGTGCAACCGCTCAACCACCAGCCCGCCCAGCACCACCGCCCCTACCACCGCCGGAAACACTGTCACCATCCAGACCGGGCACACCAGCGCCAGGCCCACGGCAAGAACGAGCAAAAACCCGTCAACGCCCTTCAATGCGCTGCGCAGCAACACCTCAGCCCGTCTGTTCCGGCACCACGGCGGTGCCGTAGGCGACGATCTCGCTCATCGTCTGGCCAATCTCCGAGAAATCGCAGCGCATCATGACAATGCCATCGCCCCCATGGCGGCCGCATTCTGCACCATCCGGTCCAAAGCCTACCGCCGGACCCGCTCCAGAAAATGCGTGTATTCCTTGATCTCCCCGCCGATCAGGCTACGCAACCCGGCCATGGTATTGGCGCCCATCCCGCGTGAGCGCACCACCGCGCCAAAGCACTGCCCCATCACCGCGCGCACGCGATAACCGGGCACACTCTCCGTCGTCACAACCAGCATGCGGATCTCCTGCGTTGTGGCAGCACTTGTCGGCGTGGCGGGCGGCTGCCAGTTTCCGCCCCGTCATGAACCATGTCCTTACCCTGATCGCCAACCGCGCCGCCACCACCTTAGACGCCGCCACCATCGCGCGCGTCCGCGAAGCCACCAACGGCAGCGAGCCCGATATTCTCTCACCCGGTGAAGCCGCCGATATTCTGGTGGCCAAGCCACCCGATCTGGACGTGGTGCGCGCCGCACTGGAAAAAAAACCCATCGACGCCATCGCGGCCAAAGCCCGTGGCCGGCGCAAGGGCCTGCTGATCGCGGATATGGATTCCACCATCATCACCAGCGAAACCCTCGATGAAATGGCCGGTTACGCTGGGCTGAAAGACAAAATTGCCGCCATCACCGCGCGCGCGATGAACAACGAGCTGAATTTCGAAGACGCCCTGCGCGAACGCCTAGCCATGCTGAAAGGCCTCAGCCTGGACGTGCTGGAAAAAACTTGGGCGCGCACGGAACTCACCGGAGGTGCCCGTGAATTGGTGGCAACGATGCGAGCACATAATGCACTGACGGCCCTGGTCTCCGGCGGCTTTACCTTTTTTACCGAGCGCGTCGCCGCCTTGCTCGGCTTCGACACCCACCGCGCAAATATTTTGCTGGATGACGGCGTGGCTCTACTCGGCGCGGTCAGAGAACCGATTCTCGGCCGCGAAGCCAAGGTTACGGCACTGCAGGAACTGGCCACACAACGCGGCGTCAAACTCGGCGCCACATTGGCCGTGGGCGACGGCGCCAACGACCTTGGGATGCTGGCCGAAGCCGGTCTTGGCATTGCCTTCCACGCCAAACCGGTGGTGGCCGCATCAGCCCGCGCGCGGGTGGATCACGCCGATCTTCGCGCCCTGCTGTTCGCGCAAGGCTATCGCTTGTCGGATATCCGCCCCACCTGAACGTGACGCCTAATTCAGTGTACCAGCACCGGCACCATCTCGTGCTGGGTGACGGCGGCTAGCGCAATATCACGGCCCTCGACCAGAGCCATCGGCGTGCCATTGGCGGCATGAATGGCAAACACTGATTTGCCATCCACGATCACCGGCTTCACATAGGCGACCTGCGCCACCCCAAGTTCGGCGAATTCCCGTTCCGATAAATGGCGGATATCGAACAAGAAGGTATCGGTAACGGATTTGAGAATTTCTGTCATGGTTGGTCTCCCGGCCAGTGATGCGCCCCCCCTGATGGGCTGGCGGTTCACTGCCGATGGGGGGAAATCATTCGTCCGGCTTGGATTCTACCATTTTAGCCCGGCCGTTCGGGGTCGGTTTGGTGATCGGGATAGAACGCACACGCACTTCCGGCTGCGGGCGCACCAGATCGATATGCAGCAATCCGTTATCCAACCATGCCCCCTTCACCTCAATCCCCTCGGCGAGCACAAAAGCCCTCTGGAACTGCCGAGCCGCGATGCCACGATGAAGAAACACGCGCCCCTCGCTGTCATCCTGCTGGCGCCCACGGATAACAAGCTGATTGTCCTCCTGGGTGATTTGCAGATCGTCCATCGTGAACCCAGCCACCGCGAGGCTGATGCGCAGCCCGGCCGATCCGGTCTGTTCGATATTATAGGGCGGATACCCATCCGAGGAACTCTTGCTCGCGCGTTCGATCATCTGCTCCAGATGGTCGAAACCGAGAAATAGCGGCGATGTAAACATCCGAGTAGTCATGGCCCCCCCAATCTGAGCGAAGCGTGGTCCGGGACCCGTTCTGGCATCCGGATGGCACTTATTTTGGCAGTGCAAGACTAGGTTGCAAGGGGGAACATGTTGATTGCACGCCAGCGCGGCGTTACATGCCCGCATGGCATCCAAACCCGCCGAGATCCTGCCCATCCTGATCGCGCCCGACCCGGTGCTGAAAGCGCCCGCCCGCCCGGTCGCCACGGAGGACAACGATGCCATACGGGTGCTGCTTCCGCGCATGTTTGCCACCATGTATCGCGCCCCCGGCATCGGCCTCGCCGCGCCACAGGTGGGCATCGGCCTGCGCGTCGCCGTGATCGATCTGATGCCCGATGAGAAACCGCAACCCTTCGCCCTGATCAACCCGGAAATCATCGCCGTCTCCACCGAACTGGCAACACGGGAAGAAGGCTGCCTCTCGCTGCCGAAGCAATATGCGGACGTCACCCGCCCCGCCATGGTCAAAGTCCGTTATCTGGATGCCCACGGTGCCCGCCAGGAAATCGAGGC
The DNA here is from genome assembly GCA_009693795.1 of Acetobacteraceae bacterium. Classification (GTDB taxonomy): domain Bacteria; phylum Pseudomonadota; class Alphaproteobacteria; order Acetobacterales; family Acetobacteraceae; genus SHWF01. The sequence continues at coordinate 16,016 of SHWN01000004.1, read as the reverse complement.
TGATGGGCTGCTCGCTACCTGCCTGCAACATGAAATCGACCATCTGAACGGCGTGCTGTTCGTCGATCACATCTCGGCGCTAAAGCGCAACATGATCATGCGACGCTTGGCCAAGGACATGCGCGTTCTGCGTGAGGAAGCGGCGGGGAGGTAAAGATGCGCCTTGCCTTCATGGGTAGCCCGGATTTCTCCGTCCCCACATTGCGCGCCTTGCGCGACGCCGGGCACGAGATCGCTGCAATCTATTGCCAACCCCCCCGCCGCGCCGGGCGTGGCCACGCCGTGCGACCCTGCCCCATGCATGCCGCCGCGCTGGAAATGGGTTTACCGGTGCGCACGCCTGCCCGCCTGCGCCGGGATCCGCAGGCCCAGGCGGATTTCGCCGCGCTCAACCTCGATATCGCCATCGTTGCCGCCTATGGCCTAATTTTACCGCAGGCGATGCTGGACGCGCCGCACCGGGGTTGCCTCAACATCCATGCGAGCCTGCTGCCACGCTGGCGCGGCGCCGCCCCGATCCAAGCCGCCATCCTCGCCGGCGACACCAAAACCGGCATCACCATCATGCAAATGGATGCCGGGCTAGATACCGGCCCGATGCGACTGCGCGAAGCCGTGCCGATCACCGCCACCACCACAGCCAGCGACCTGCACGATACCCTGGCCACCCTGGGCGCTAGGCTGATCCTGCGCGCCTTGACCGATGACACGCCCGCCATTCCGCAACCCCCAGAAGGCGCCAGCTACGCCCCAAAATTGGAACGCACGGACGGCAAATTGGATTTTTTCCAGCCCGCCATTGCGCTGGACCGCCGCGTCCGCGCCCTCAATCCCTGGCCCGGCACGTTCTGCCAATTCGGTGACATCATACTGAAAATCCTGACGGCCGAACTGGCCCCCGGCGCCGGGCAACCCGGCACCATTCTAGACGACGCCCTGACCGTGGCCTGCGGCGAAGGCGCGCTGCGCCTCACCCGCGTGCAACTCCCTGGCCGCGCGGCCCAGCCTGCGGATAGTTTCCTGCGCGGCCATACCCCCCCCCCCGGTAAGGTCCTGACATGACCGTTCTTTGGGCCCTACGCCTGGAATATGACGGCACACCCTTCGTCGGCTGGCAGCGCCAAATCAACGGCCTCTCGGTCCAACAGGTGCTGGAGGAGGCGGCAGCAAAACTGAACAACGGTCATCCGGTCGCCAGCATCGTGGCCGGGCGCACCGATGCCGGCGTGCATGCCGAGGCTCAGGTCGTGCAACTTCCCCTCCCTGCCCATTTCACGCCGGAGCGGGTGCGCGAAGCCCTAAACTTTCACATGAAACCGCATCGCATCGTGGTGCAGGATGCCGCCCCAGCGCCCGCGGACTGGAATGCCCGCTTCTCCGCCACCCGCCGCTGTTATCGCTACCATATCCTCAACCGCCGCGCCCGCCCCGCTCTGCTCGCCCATCGCGTCTGGCATGTGCCACAAGAACTTGATGCGGCCGTGATGCGCAAAGCCGCACTAATCCTGCTCGGCCGGCATGACTTTACCTCGTTCCGCGCCAGCTCCTGCCAGGCGAAATCCCCGCTCCGCACCCTGGATCGGCTGGATGTCACGCGCACAGGGGAGGTCATCGCAATCACCGCCGAGGCCCGCAGCTTCCTGCATCATCAGGTTCGCAATATGATCGGCACGTTAAAATTGGTCGGTGAAGGTGTTTGGCCGATCAACCGCGTCGCCACCGCACTTGCCGCCCGCGACCGCGCCGCCGGCGGCCCCACCGCCCCACCGGACGGCCTCTGCCTGATCGCCGTGTTTTATCCCATCGACCCGTTCGCCGCCAATCCCACGTGAGGTGTTATAGCGCCGTGGCCTGCAGCCGATCCCCCAGAAGAAATTTCTGGCTCTTTAGAAGATTTTCTAACTTAGGGATCACGATGGTAATCGGAGAATTCAGGGTTTGCAGCAGGGCAGCCCATCCGGTGCGGCGCGGATCGCAATTCCAGCGGCAAATCCAGACCCGCATCCGACCGCTCCTGGCCGGGGGCGCCGTGCTGGTGATGCCCACCAGCCCCTGCCCGGCCCCTTCGCTGAACGCCACGCCGTTACAACTAAACGCCATCCGCAAAGCCACAATGGGCGTCACCCGCATCGCCGGATTCTGTGGCGCGCCGGAAATCACCCTGCCGGTCACGACGGTGGACGACGCGATGGTCGCCTCTCTTTCGTCGCCGCCCTCGGTCATGATCGCGCCCTGCTGGCCTTCGCGCGCGATGTGGCGACACTGCTGCAATTGCTACATTAACGTTTTCGTCTGGAGCCCACATGGATATCCGCGACGCCACCCGCACCAATCTGCCCGAGATACAGGCGATCTATGCCCATCACGTGCTCCACGGTACCGGCACGTTCGAGGAAAACCCCCCATCGGTCGAGGAAATGACCTCGCGATTCCAGAAAGCAATCGACCATAACGGGTCCTGGCTCGTCGCCACCGATGCGACGGGCGTGCTTGGCTTCGCGTATTATACGCAATTTCGCGACCGCTCCGCCTATCGCTACGCCGTAGAAAATTCAATTTATGTCCGTAATAACGTGCGCGGCCAAGGTGTCGGCAAAGCGCTGGTAAAGCGATTGATCGACACCGCGACAACGCAAGGTTTCCGCCAGATGATCGCCGTTATCGGCGATTCCAAAAATGTGGGCTCTATCGGCGTGCATACCAGCCTCGGCTTTCACCACACCGGCACCCTGCGCGCGAGCGGAATCAAGTTCGGTCGCTGGCTCGATGTCGTCTATATGCAGCGCGCGCTCGGCAAAGGCGATAGCGATATCCCGGAATGAACGGCACGGGGTTACATAAAGTCTCGGTTTGCGTGGCCGATCTCTAATAGTGTGGGTGGTGGGGGCAGAGCCTCGACCTTGTTAGAGATCAGTCACGCACACAGAGATTTCGTATTACTCCTGGCTGAATTCGCCAGATTTTCCGCCCCCCTTATGCACGACACGAATTGCATCGATCCGCATACCACGATCCACCGCCTTACACATATCGTAAACCGTCAAGGCCGCGATGGACGCCGCCGCCAGCGCCTCCATCTCCACGCCCGTACGTCCCGTAGCGCGAACCGTCGCCTCGATCTCCACTGTGCTCTCGGCGATGTTCGGGGTCAGATCCACAGTCACCGCAACAATCGGTAAGGGATGACATAACGGGATCAAATCCGCCGTCCGCTTCGCCCCCATAATACCGGCCAGCCGCGCCACACCCAGCACATCGCCCTTCTTCGCCGTGCCTTCCATGATCAGCTTTAACGTCCCAGCCTGCATCAGTAACCTCGCCCGCGCCGTGGCAGTGCGCACAGTAATCTCCTTGGCCGAGACGTCCACCATGGCGGCATGCCCGGCGGCATCGAAATGCGTTAACTTGTCACTCATGTCCGGCCCAATAATGTGTGTGTCGCACCAGTCACATCGGCCTGGCGCATCAGATGCTCGCCAACCAGAAACCCATGCGCGCCCACGGCGACCAGTTTCTTAACATCATCATTGCTGCGGATCCCGCTTTCGCTGATCAGAAAGCGATCCGGCGGCACATCGGCCGCGAGCGTGAAGGTCGTGGCCAAATCGGTCGTCAGGGTTTTTAGGCTTCGGTTATTGATGCCAATTAGCTTGGTTTGCAGCCCCAGCGCACGCTGCAATTCCTCCGCGTCATGCACTTCCACCAACACATCGAGATCAAGCGCACGCGCCAACTCCTCCAAGTCGCGCGCCTCAACATCGGTCAGCGCCGCCATGATCAGTAGGATGCAATCAGCCCCCGCAGCCCGGCTTTCATAGATCTGCCAGGGATCGAGGATGAAATCCTTCCGCAACACCGGCAGGTCGACGGCGGCGTGCGCCGCACGCAGATGCGGAAGACTTCCCTGGAAATAGGGCGTGTCCGTCAACACCGAGAGGCAGGCCGCCCCCCCCAGCTGATACGCCATGGCCAATGCGGTGGGATCAAAATCCGCGCAGATCAGCCCACCGGATGGCGAGGCCTTTTTGATCTCCGCGATCAGGCCAAACCCATCGCGCACGCAGGCGGCCATCAGCGCGCGGCCAAATCCGCGCGGTTCATCGGTGGCATGCGCGATCTGGTCTCGCAGATCCTCCACACTGGTCGCGGCCATCCGGCGCGCGGTTTCTGCGCGCGTATCGGCGCAGATCCGGGCCAGCATGTCGTCTGAAGTGGTTTGCGCCATGCGCTGTTCCTATTGGTCGCGCCGCCTAAGCTGTACGCGTTGTCTCGGCCCGCAGCAGGTTCAAAGCGGCCTGAGCGACGCCGGTATCGATCACCTTGGCCGCCATGGCAACCGCCGCTCGCAGATCGTCCGTCCGCCCCGCGACGATCAACGCGGCGGCCGCATTCAGCAGCACGGTATCGCGATAAGCCCCCTTGGCCCCGGCCAACACAGCTTCCAGCGCCGCCGCGTTGTGCGCCGGATCACCCCCGGCAATAGCTGCGATCGGCGCCCGGGCGAGGCCCGCCTCCTCCGGCGTCAGAGTGAAGGCGCGGATCAATCCATCCTCCAGCGCCACCACCTGGTTGTCACCCGCCAGCGAAAGTTCATCGAGGCCCTGGCCATGCACCAGCCAGACTTTCTCACTACCCAACCGGGCCAGGCTTTCCGCCATCGGGCGCGCCCAATCCGGCGAGAACACGCCGGTCAATTGGCGTTTCACCCTTGCCGGATTCGCCAGCGGGCCGAGCAGGTTAAAAATCGTCCGCGTGCCAAGCTCCGTGCGCACACCCGCCGCGTGCCGCATGGCGGCATGGTGCCGGGGGGCAAACAAAAACACGCAATGCGCCACGCGCAGAATATCCGTCAAACGCTCCATCGGCGCATCGGTATTCACCCCCAGCGCCGTGAGGACATCGGCCCCGCCGGTGCGCGAGGAAATCGCCCGATTGCCATGCTTGGCCACCGGCACGCCGGCCCCAGCCAACACGAAGGTCACGGCAGTGGAGATATTCAAGGTGCCGGCATTGTCGCCGCCAGTGCCACACACATCGATGGCGCCTTCCGGCGCCTCGATCGCCACCATCCGCGCCCGCATCGCGCGGGCGGCGCCAGCAATCTCGGCCACGGTCTCGCCACGCACCCGCATGGCCATCAGCAAGGCACCGATCTGCGCCTGTGTCGCTTCCCCAGCCATGATGATGCCGAAAGCGACCTCGGCCTCGCCTTCCGTCAGGGTTTCCGCCGCTGCAAGGCGCGCCAAGGTCGGTTTGAGATCGTTGGACATCGTGCGTCAGGCGGCCCGGGCTGGCGTGTTGGCGCCGCGCGCAATCGCCAGGAAATTGCCGAGCAGTTGATGGCCGTGCTCGCTGGCAATGCTTTCAGGGTGGAATTGCACCCCGCAGATCGGCAGCACGCGATGGCGCAGGCCCATGACGATGCCATCGTCCGTCCAGGCGGTTGGGATTAGGGTGTCGGGCATGGTGTCACGATCAACGGTCAGGCTGTGATAGCGGGTCGCCTGGAACGGGCTGGAAACACCTTGGAAAATATCCGTCCCCGCATGGGTGATGGCCGAAAGCTTGCCATGCATGGGCACCGGCGCGCGCACGACCTGGCCTCCAAAGGCCTGACCAATGGCCTGATGGCCCAAGCAAACGCCCAGAATAGGGATCTTACCGGCCGCCGCCTTGATCAGGTCCAGACAAATCCCGGCCTCGTTCGGCGTGCAGGGGCCGGGCGACAGCACGATCGCTTCGGGCTGGTATGCCAGCACCTCCGCCACAGTGATCTTATCATTGCGCCAGACATCGCACCGCGCGCCGAGATCGCCCAGAAAATGCACCAGGTTGAAGGTGAAGCTGTCGTAGTTATCGATCAAAAGCAGCATGGCAGATCCATCGGCACGGGGGTCAGAAAGTGGCCGGAGAGTATTCTTGCTGAAATCTGCCCGACGCGGAACCCTATGCGTGCGCACAGCGTCCCAGAGCCATCATTCAGACGACTACGAGCTCCAACCACCAGGATCGGTGATCGGCATCCGCGTCAGACGACAAAATCCAAATTCGCGTAAGTCACCATTGCGATATTGGCAACACCAGCCAGCTTAATCGTATCACCCGCACCCAAATCGACCACCAGATCATTCCCCGTAACCGTGATGTGGGTGATTGCCCACACATCGAAGCTCGCCTGATCCGTGACGCCCCTCAAATAGGCGCTAATATCGATCACGTCATTCGTACCAATACCCCCAATCGTATCTTAGTGACTGCCAGGCAGGAACACGAATGTATCAGCACCGCTAGTCAGGATGCCAACCCCCAAGGTTTGTGGGGATCGCCCCACATCGTGCCATTGCCGGTGCCGCTGACCAGCCGATTATTTCCACCGATGGCGGCGCTACTCATGGTCAGCGCATCGCCATACGTATCATCAGTAAAATTGGCTTATCCCGATGCCCCGAAAATCAGACCATCACCGGCAATATTCACCGCCGACAGCCTGCCCGAGGAATCCGTCCCTGGACTTAAATGTCAGATTTGATCCACTAGCGGCGTGCCTTGCGCGCCGCATAGCGGGCATCGCGCGCCGCCTTCTGCTCAGCGGCCAAGGCGCGTAGCCGTGCCAGCTCTTCTTTCTGCCGCGTCGCTTCGACCGCTTCCTTGGCGATCTTTTCTGCACGCAGCCGTGCCGCCTCGGCTTCCTTGGCGGCCTTGCGCTCAGCCAGGCGTATTTCGCGCGCGGCGGCAATAGCCGCCTGTGCGATCAGGCGCTGCTGGATTTCCGGATCGGTGGGCTTGGGCTTGGAGCGGAATTTCTCCGCGATCGCTTGCTTGGCTCCGGCGGAGGCTTTCATGCGGTCGTTAAAATTTGGAATTTTGGCAGACATCGTCAGCACTTCTCCAGGAAAGATACAAAACCAGCGTTGTTCAGCGCCGGCCCGATTGGTTCAATATCACATCACGAATCGCCACGGCGGCTTCTTCAGTCACCACCACGGCAACATCCCCCCAATAGCGGTCCAAGGTGCCATTCGGCACCTCGTTCTGCTGCGCGATCCGCCCAATCTCCTCGCCGCGCGCATTCTGCACCAGCCAAAAAATTTCAATCCGGCGAGCTTTCGGACTCGCCATGCGATCATTCACCTGCGCCCTGATTACGAAATCAGCGCCGACAGCGCTTTCCTGCACCACTTGGCCCAGTTTGCCCAGGTTTTCCCGCAGCAACTGAGCCAGGACCTGATTGCCATCCCCTGGTGCGCCAATCACATCGATCAGCGCCGCCCGGCCCGGACGGTTATTCAAGCTGGCAGGGCTGCTCTGCCGCCGCGCCGCCTCCACCCGCCCGAGCAAGGCAGCGATGCGTGGCGCCACGTCATTGGCGATGAACTGCCATGTCTCGGGCCGGGCGCGTTGCCAGACCTCCAACGGCACTGGCCGAGCCTGCTCGGTCCCTTCTTCCTGACCGCTTGGCGTGATCAACGCGAAGATCGGCGTCATCGTTGCGCCACCGCGCTGCACGCCGAGGGTAAGACGCCAATCGCCGGGACGCGCTGCATCGGTGACCGCCGGAATATCCTGCTCCTGCAAGGACGTGGCCACGATCCGTGCATAGGCCGCACCCGCAGGATCCGCCAACGCCATGTCGGCCGGCACCATCACCGCAATCCGCGCGGGCGGCGGCTGCACAAGGCGCATGGCGGTGTCTCCCGGCGCGCCCTGATAAGGGCGCGGCAGATCGCTGCAGCCGACCAACAGGAAAAGACCAAAAGGGATCCTAAATAAGTACACAGCTGACCAATACAGCCAGAATCGCCAAAACAAAAAACTGTATTAGATAGGGCATGCGCCGCTTTTGGTAGCATCAGCCAGGGCAATAACCGAGATCTGATGCCCGATCGGCCCATCACCTGCGAGCGTTCGGCGGCGATGGCTGAAAAATTCATCTGCGCACGCAAAGGTATCGGCCGCGATCACGGCCATGTCGCTCACCCCAGAAGCTCGCAGCCGGGCGACACAATAACCGGGCAGATTGAACTGCCAGCGTCCGTCCCGCCGACCTGGTGCAAAAAACGCCGCATCCGCCGGAGCGCGCGCTAGGACCGCATCGCGCAAATCCGCCCCCACCTCGTAGGAGTCCTGGCCAATGCAGGGCCCAACCGCAGCTTGAATCTGCCGGGCGCCTAGCACCACCATGGCATCGATCGTGGCCTCCAGCACGCCGCCCAGCGCGCCGCGCCAACCGGCATGGACGGCACCGATCACCCCGGCCGTGGGATCGGCTAACAAGACCGGGGCGCAATCGGCGGTGATGATGCCCAGTGCCAATCCCGGACGATCGGTGACCATGGCATCCGCCCTGGGGGCCTCGCCGACCGCCCATGCCTGATCGACCGTCACCACAAGTGCGCTATGGATCTGGTGCAATCCCACCAGACGGGCCGGTTCGGCCCCCAGGGCGCGCGCCACTCGGGCCCGGTTTTCCCGCACGGCCGCAGGTTCATCCTGGCCCGAAAGCGAACAATTCAGGCTCGCATAAGGCCCTTTGGAAACCCCACCCTGCCGGGTGAAGAAGCCATGCCTGGCCTGTAAACTCGAAGCGGTGAGGAAGTTCGCCACGTGGAGCCTATGCCTCAAAGCCAGGGGGGATCGGCAAGCCAGGGTGGCAAACCGCCAGTACTTTGAATAGCTGGCCCATCTGGTCCGGTTCGGTCAGGCGTTGCGCGGTCTGCATCAGTGCGGAAGCCTGGCGCGGCGGCTGGGTGCGTGCCAGGGCGATCGTGCGGTGCATCAGGCCCAAACGGGTGAGAAATCGACCCTGCGTCACCGGGCCATGCACCAAGGCCCCCGCCGCCCGCGCCGCATCGGCGATGGCGGAGAAATCGACATGCGCCGTCAAATCGGCGATGCCGGGATTGGCCAACGGATCGGCGGGATCGCCGTCGCGCAACGCCTGCAGGCTTTCCCCATTGGCGGAATTTTCCGGACCATAATCAATGAACAACGCGGCCCCACCCTGCACGCGCAGCCGCTGGCCAAGTTCACCCGCAAAAGCCAATGCCGGTTCGCAGATTTCTACCACTTCGCCCTCGCCGGCATCGCTGGCCCGGCCACCGCGCATCGGTGGATCGGCCGGACATTCCCGGAACGCGCCCGCCTTGACAAAGCGTTCCATCCATCCAGCCCCGCGATGGACGAACTGGCGGATCGGCAATGCGTCCAAAAATTCGTTGGCCAGCAGGATCATCGGCCCAGTTGGGATATCGGACAGCGTGTCATGCCAATGCAGCAGCGATCGCGTTAACCCCGACAATTTCTTCTCCTGAATACCACGCAAACGCTGCGACGTTTCGACCAATTGCACCCGCAACGCAGCCGCAAAATCCGGCGCGGCACGATCGATGGCACGCAGGGCATCGGCCATCAACGTACCCCGCCCCGGCCCCGCCTCGGCCAGCATCACCGGATCGGGACAGCCCGTGGATTGCCAGACGATCGTGGCCCACAAGCCAAGGATTTCGCCAAAAGCCTGGGACAATTCAGGCGCGGTGGTAAAATCGGCAAACGGATCACGCGTCGCGTAATAAGCGGCATTGGCCCGGCCCATAAAATGATCCAACCGCTCGCTCACGCCGCTATCTTATCCGTTCTCAGCATCAACCAAATGCCGATCAGAACCATCGGGATGGACAGCAACTGCCCCATCGTCGCACCGGCATAAAGAAATCCAAGAAACGCATCGGGCTGGCGGAAAAACTCGCCAGTGATCCGCGCAACGCCATAGCCGGCGGCAAACACGCCGGTCAGAAAGCCAAGCCGCGCGCGCAGATTGTCCCGCCGCGATAACACCCACATCAAAACGAATAATGCCAGCCCCTCAAGCAACGCCTGATACAGCTGGCTGGGATGGCGCGGCAACGCATCCACATGTGGAAACACCATCCGCCACGGCACGCTTTCCGCCGCCGGACGTCCCCATAATTCCCCGTTGATGAAATTAGCCAATCGGCCGAAGAACAAGCCAATGGGCACCCCAACCGCCAGCCGATCACCAAACCCCAGCACTGGAATAACGTTACGATTACAAAACCAAATTGTGGCCAGCACCACACCCAGCAAACCGCCATGAAAGCTCATGCCACCCTGCCACACCGCGAAGGCTTCCAAGGGCGCAGCCAAAAACCGCGTCGGCTGATAGAACAGAACGTAGCCAATGCGCCCACCCAGCACGACGCCCAGCGTGGCCCAGGTCAGGTAATCATCCGCCTGCTCCTTGCTGGCGACCACCGGTGCCATACCGACCAACCGGCGCAGCACCTGCCAGCCCAGTAATAGCCCCGCGATATAAGCCAGCGCATACCAACGGATCACGAAGGGACCGATCTCAATCAGATTCGAACTGATTTGGGGAAATTGCAGCGGCGCGCTCATCGGTAAGGGTCCGGCTGCGTCAGATAGTCCCGCACATAGTGCAGAACCCCTGCCTCCAGCGAGGTAAATTCCCGCTCATACCCGGCCGCGCGCAACTTAGTCATCGTCGCCTGGGTAAAGGATTGATATTTTTCCCGCAGGCTCTCCGGCATCTCGATGAAGTCCACCTCACGCACCACACCGGCCGCATCGCATACCGCATGCGCCATATCAAGAAAACTGCGCGCCTGCCCGGTGCCCGCATTAAACAGCCCATTCACGCCAGGATGATCCAGCAGCCATTGCAACACATCCACCGCATCGCCTACCCAGGTAAAATCGCGCTGCTGACCGCCATCCGCGATATCGGGACGCTCCGAACGAAACAGGCGCGGTGCATGCCCCGCCAAAATATCGTCATACTTGGCCTTCACGACGGAGATCATACCCTTGTGATATTCATTAGGACCATAAACGTTAAAAAACTTTAGCCCCGCCCATTGCGGTGGCCGCGGCTCACCGGCGGAAACCATGCGCGCGACGCGCACATCGAACGCCTTCTTGGTCCAACCATAGAGATTAAGCGGACGCAGCCGGCTGAGACCAGCAACGGACGCATCATCATCAAACCCGACCGACCCATCGCCATAGGTGGCGGCAGACGACGTATAGATAAACCGCACCCCACGCGCGGCACACCAGCGCCATAAGGCTAGCGAGGTTTCCACATTCACCGCCCAGACCAGATCGGCATCCGTCACCGCCGTATCGCTGATCGCGCCGAGATGAAACACCGCCTCCAGCGGCGGATGCGTCGCCAGAAAACCCTCCAACGCCTCTGGCGCGATCAGCCGGGCCGGCAGATGCTTCGCCACATTACGCCATTTCTGATCTGAACCCAGGCGATCGACGATGACCGTCTCATACCCATGGGCCACCAGGGCGGAATGTAGATTGGACCCAATAAAGCCGGCGCCGCCGGTGAGCATGATCATACGACGCCTTATAGAGACGTTGCCCGCGTCAGTGAAAGCCGGACGCTCTCATACAAAAGCATCGCATGGCCAGTCTGGGTAAACCGCTCCACCTCCGTCATGCCGACCCCGCCCAGGACGATGCGCGACGCAGTATTTTCGTAACGCGCCACCGCCACTATCCGGCCCAACCCCGCCTGATCATGCCCAAAGCGCAAAGCCGCCCCGGCAGCCTCCCGCGCCAACCCCCTGCCCTGCGCGTCCCGCCAGAACGCAAATCGCAAAGCCACACCCCGCCCGTCCGGCCGAGCCTGCAACGCCACCAGGCCACGAAACACCCGCGCGTCAATATCGCGCACCGCCCACACGCCATAACCCAGCACGCCCCAGTCAACTATGTCTAAGGCCAACTCCTCCGCAACCCGCACCGAGCCTCGCACCCCCCCCAACATCATAGCAAACACCCCCGGATCACTCTTGATCGCCACGAGGTCAGCAAGATCCCCCCACCCCACCGGCCACAGATCCAGCCGTGCGGTGCGGATGTGCCAGGCGGGGTTCATGGGACGGGATGCGAGGGACCACTGTCCCGTGCTGGGTCCAGGGCAAAGCCCTGGTGGGGGTCTGGGGGCAAAGCCCCGATCTTTTCGAAGGGGCCCCAGCCCCGCTCACCGCGCCAAAGGGCGGTATTTGATGCGGTGGGGTTCGGCGGCGTCAGCGCCCAAACGGCGGCGCTTATCTTCTTCGTAGGACTGAAAATTTCCCTGAAACCATTCGACATGGCTATCCCCCTCGAAGGCCAGGATATGGGTGGCGAGGCGATCAAGGAACCAGCGATCATGAGTGATAATTACTGCGCAGCCCGGAAATTCCGTCAGAGCGTCTTCCAACGCGCGCAACGTATCCACATCCAGATCGTTAGTGGGTTCGTCAAGCAGAAGCACGTTATGCTCAACCCGCAGCATCTTCGCCAAATGCACTCGGTTACGCTCACCGCCCGACAGAATACCAACTTTCTTTTGCTGGTCAGACCCTTTGAAGTTAAACGCCCCTACATAGGCTCGTGATTGTACGGCACGCTTCCCCAGGTAAATCACATCGGTGCCACCGGAGATTTCCTGCCACACATTCTTATCGGCATCGAGGCTGTCGCGCGACTGATCTACGTACCCGATCTTCACCGTATCACCGATGCGCAGGCTGCCTGTGTCGGGCTGTTCCTGGCCAGTAATCATGCGGAACAAGGTGGTCTTGCCCGCGCCATTGGGACCAATAATCCCGACAATGCCACCGGGCGGAAGTTTAAAATTCAAATTCTCAATCAGCACGCGATCGCCGAAGGATTTGCTAAGATTCTCTGCTTCGATCACGGTGCCACCCAGCCGTGGCCCAGGCGTAATCATGATTTCTGCGACGCCACCGGCCTGTTCCTGGGATTTTTGCAGCAATTCCTCATAGCGTTGAATACGCGCCTGGCTTTTCGCCTGCCGTGCACGCGGCGAGGAGGAAATCCATTCGCTTTCCGCCGCCAGCGCACGCTGGCGAGCACTTTCCTCCTTCTCCTCCTGCTTAAGGCGCTTTTGTTTCTGTTGCAGCCAGGATGAATAATTGCCCTCGAACGGATAGCCGCGCCCGCGTTCGATTTCCAATATCCAGTTGGTGATATTGTCCAGGAAGTAACGGTCATGGGTGACGACCAGAACCGTGCCGGCATAATCCTTCAAAGTGCGTTCCAGCCACGCCACCGATTCCGCATCCAAATGATTCGTCGGCTCATCCAACAGCAGGATATCCGGTTTTTCCAGCAGCAACCGGCACAGCGCTACGCGACGGCGTTCACCTCCCGACAGATTATCAATCACCGCATCCGCCGGCGGGCAACGCAGCGCATCCAGCGCGATGTCAATCCGCCGGTCGAGATCCCAACCATCCGCCGCATCGATTTTTTCCTGCAACGCGCCTTGTTCGGCGAGGAGATTGTTCATCTCGTCATCGCTCATCGGCTCGACAAATTTCATCGAGATGTCGTTGAACTTGGTGATGGCGGCCTTCAGCTCCGCAAACGCCTCGGCGACATTTTCACCCACATTTTTAGTGGTATCGAGCTTCGGCTCCTGCTCCAGATAGCCCACGCGCGCGCCCTCGGCCGCCCAGGCCTCGCCGCCATATTCCTTCTCAATCCCGGCCATGATCTTCAACAGCGTGGATTTGCCAGCACCATTGACGCCGAGTACGCCGATCTTCACCCCCGGCAGGAAGGATAAGGTGATACCCTTGAAAACCTCGCGTCCGCCAGGATAGGCCTTGGTGAGGTCTTTCATCACATAGACATACTGATAGGCGGCCATCGGGACGGGCTCCGGGGATTGGGTTGGCCGTGTTCTAGGGTTCCCGGCGGGAGGGGGCAACCTCGATTGGTGCGCTTCTGCACCGCGTCATAGTCTGTATCAGCATCAAATGCAGATCAGATCGTCATGGCCGCGCAGCTGGAGATTGCGGTCATCGGGGCCGATATTGGCGGGCTGGCGGCCTCGACTGCGCTAATACGGGCGGGTCACCTTGTCACGATCTATGAACGTTTCGCCCAGTCACGCCCAGTTCACTCGAGGCTGTTGCCACAACCGACGGGGCTGGCCGCACTAGCGCGGCGCGGATTGCATGCCACGATCCTGGCGCTAGGCAACAGGATCAACCGCCTCCACGGCATAACGACGTAAGGCGACATAATGTTCGACTTCGCTTATGCCGATCTCGATCCCCGGTTCTATGCTGTGGTGGTGCATCGGGCGGCATTACATGGCGTGCTATGGGATGCCTTCGCCGCCAGCGGGGCGCGGATCGAAACCGGGCGCATGATCACCGGCCCGGATGCACGATTCCGGGACCGGCTGTCATTGCAGGACAATACAGGCCAGAGCCACGGCGTTTACGGTCTGGCAGTCGATGCCACAGGCGCGCATTCGCCATTACGCAACACGGCGTCACGCGATGCCGCGCTGCCCTTTGCTTATGGGGCGGTTTGGGCAGATGTCGCCGATTTTGGCCTAGCCCCGCATACCCTGGTACAGCGCTACGTCACCGCGCGGCAAATTCTGAGGTATCTGCCGATCGGGCGCACGGCCGCCTAGGATCTGGCCCAGGCCGCTTTGCTCAGGGGTCTGAAACCGGCTGTCCATGCCGCCTAGACAATTAGATTCGTTGCCTAGCGTGAAACAGCGACGCAACTCTGTCCAGCGCTGGGCCCGGTGGTGTATGGGATCGCCGGGCCAGAGGCCTCACGCTCGCGGCGTATCAGCATTTCACCGCGCGGCAGCCGTTTCGTGGCGCCGTTGCCCTGATCGGGGATGCCGACCATGCGACCTCGCCGCAACTGGGGCAGGGCGCCAACAATGCCTTGCTGGATGCCATGACACTGGTCGATGCGCTGGCCGGCGCCACCGATATCCCGCGCGCCCTGGCCGCCTATGGCTCGACTAGGTTCTCGCATGTGCGCTTCTAACGGGTGGTGAGCCGGCTGAAGACGCCGCTCTCTCAATCCAACTCACGTCTGGCGGCCGGATTGCGCGATCTGGGTTTCCACCCGCTCGCCCATGAGCGCTATTTGCGGCGCGAGTTGGTGCGGACCTTAACGGGACTGAAAACCGGAATTTTTGCCCACGCCGATCCCCGGCGGCTGGCTGGCGGTCCATCCGCTTGATACTGGATTGAACAAAATATCTGCGCCCGGCAGGACTCGAACCTGCGACCAAGCCGTTATGAGCGGCCCGCTCTAACCAACTGAGCTACAGGCGCATCGGGCCGGACATTGCTGTCCGGTAACCGCGCCAAGCAATACCGTGCTATCGTCGGATTGGACAGGGCAGGGCCGGATCGGCTAGATTATTTGTTACCTAAGTCGGCATCAGCCTGCTCCTCCACCCGGCCACTCAGCCAGCTTACAATGCAGTAGGTGGCTAGGTGAGGGAGAGGGCCGGTGCAGACTTTGCGAAGGCGAAGAATGCCCTAGGCGTTGCGGAAGGGACCGGGCGTGGATCCCCCCCCTGAGTTCGGAGACAGTCTCGCGGTCTGGCAGAAGGATACACATGGAATCGCGTATCGAGCGCTTGTGCGTGGAACGCGGACTGAAAATGACCGGCCAGCGCCGGGTCATCGCGCGGGTATTGTCGCAGGCTGAAGACCACCCCAATGTAGAGGAGCTGTACCGCCGCGCCAGCGCCCTGGATGCCCGGATTTCCGTCGCGACCACCTATCGCACAGTTCGACTACTGGAGGAAAAAGGCATCCTGGAACGTCGCGATTTCGGCGGCGGACGGGCACGCTATGAGCCCAGCGAAAGCAGGCGGCATTACCACCTGATTGATGTCGAAACCGGCAAGGTGATCGAATTCGAGGACGCAGAGCACGATCAGCTGATGCGCGCCATCGCCGCACGGCTGGGCTTCGATCTGGTCTCCGTGCGGTTCGAATTATTCGCTCGCAAGCTGGGCGGGCCGAGCAGGCAGGCCGTCCGCAAGCCGCGCGCCGGCGCACCGCGCGAAGCTGAACCGAGTATTACGCGATGAGCGCTGCGCTGGCATCACTGCTTGCATCGCCCTCCACATCGTCCTGGGCGACGCTGGCCAACAATGGAATTGGCGAGCTGCGGTC
>SHWN01000081.1 GCA_009693795.1 Acetobacteraceae bacterium | reverse complement strand
CCAGGATGTCTTCACTGCCCTGCAAGCCACTCTGGGCGGGTTCTACGTCAACGACTTCAACATGCTCGGCCGCACCTGGCAGGTGAATATCCAGGGTGAGGCCGCGGATCGCTCGGACACTGACGCCATCAGAAAAATCCATATCCGCAACCGGCAAGGCAGCATGGTGCCAATGAGCGCCATCGCGGAAATCCGCATCGTGCAAGGCCCGCAGACGATCAGCCGTTACAATAACTACCGATCGATCACCTTGCGTGGCAATGCCAGCCAAGGCACCTCGTCTGGCGCCGCCATTACCGCGATGGAGGAAATCTCCGACCGCACCCTACCGCCCGGCTATGCCTATGAATGGACCGGCATCGCCTTCCAGGAAAAAGCTACGGCGGGGCAGACCGGCATCATCCTCAGCCTTTCCGTGCTGTTCGCTTACTTGTTCCTGGTGGCGCTCTATGAAAGCTGGACCATCCCGATCCCGGTCTTGCTTTCCGTTGCCATCGGCGTACTCGGCGCCTTTGGCGGCATTCATCTGGCGCGCACCTTTGGCGATGTGCCGATGGTGCTGGATCTTTATGCGCAGATCGGCATGGTGGTGCTGATCGCGCTGGCCGCCAAGAACGGCATTTTGATCGTGGAATACGCCAAGGAACAACGCGAGGCTGGCAAGAGCATACGTGACGCCGCCCTGCTCGGTGCCCGCCTACGCTTTCGCGCGGTGATGATGACGTCGATCGCCTTCATCCTCGGCCTGATCCCGCTGGTCACCGCCACCGGGGCAGCAATGATTTCTCGCCGCGCCGTGGGCACCGCCGTCTTCGCCGGCATGGTCGCCGCCAGCACCATCGGCATCTTCTTAATCCCGATGCTCTATGTGACCTTTCAATCCCTCCGCGAACGCCTCAAGGCCCGTTTTCTTGGCAAACCCCACTAACGCCTTGCCATTGTCCGACCATCCCTGATATACTCTGACCCCATGACCTACGGCACGCCATGCCCCGCCCTGCACGCACGCATCCTTGCGCATGGCCGCACGTGTCTGAATCTCCTCCTCCTTCGACTTAGCCGCCCCTGAGCGTGGCGCTGGGCGTTTGATCGCCGGCATCGCTCAGGGGAAACCCTGAGACAGGCGTGTTCGCGCGCCGCCCTCTGGCTGCAGTCGCAATCTTCCGAGGTAATCATCCCATGGCCATCAACCATCCCAGTTTCGGCACGCTGGACGACAACCGCATTATCATATTTGACACTACGCTCCGCGACGGGGAGCAATCACCCGGCTTTTCGATGAATCTGGACGAAAAGATCCGCATGGCCGAAGCCCTAACGGAACTCGGCGTGGATGTCCTGGAAGCCGGCTTCGCCATCGCCTCCCCCGGAGATTTTGAATCGGTCAAAACCATTTCCGAAACCATTGGCCAGCGCGCCAACACGCCCGTGCTCGCCAGCCTGTCGCGCGCCGGTCAGATGGATGTTTTACGGTCCGCCGAAGCCCTGAAATCGGCGAAACGGAAACGAATCCATATTGTCATCGCCACCTCCGATCTGCATATGAAATACAAATTACGAATCAGCCGGGAGGAAGTAATTCAGGCAACCGTGGATTCCGTCACGCTCGCGCGCCAGCACGCAGATGATGTGGAATGGTCGGCCGAGGACGCCACGCGATCAGACCCCGATTTTCTCTGCCGCGTCGTCGAAGCCGCGATCCAGGCCGGTGCGACCACCATCAACCTGCCCGATACGGTGGGTTACGCGCTGCCCGAGGACATGGCTGCGATGTATGCCGATATCCGCAACCGAGTCCCCGGCGCAGAAAAAATTTTACTGTCCACGCACAATCACAATGATCTCGGGATGGCCGTGGCCAACACCATCGCCGCCTTTCGCGCCGGTGCGCGGCAGGTGGAATGCACTATCAATGGTATCGGAGAACGCGCGGGCAATGCGTCTCTGGAAGAAATCGTTATGGCCATCCGCACCCGCAAGGATGCTATGCCGTACGAGAACAACATCGTCACGACGAGTATCCTGCGCACCTCCAAGTTGCTTTCCACTATCACCAGCTTCGACGTGCAGCCGAACAAGGCCATCGTCGGGCGCAACGCCTTCGCCCATGAGGCCGGCATCCATCAGGATGGTGTTCTGAAAATGGCCTCGACCTACGAAATCATGACGCCGGAAAGTATCGGCTGGGCGAAGAATTCGCTCGTGCTGGGAAAACATTCCGGCCGCGCCGCCTTCCGCGACCGGCTGAGCACGCTCGGCTACAAGATCGGCGATAACCAGTTGAACGACGCGTTCCGTCGCTTCAAGGATCTGGCCGACCGCAAGAAGGTCGTGTTTGACGAAGACATTGTTGCTCTGGTGGATGACGAAGTAGTGCGCGACCACGAGCGCATTAAGTTTGTCTCGCTCGACGTTCATGCTGGCTCCAAAGGCCCGGCGCGGGCGGAACTCGAACTCAGCATCGATGGCGTCGTGGAAGCCGGCAGCGCGACCGGCGACGGTCCAATCGACGCCACCTTCAAGGCGATCCAGCAGATCTTTCCGCACAATGCCATCTTGCAATTATTCAAGGTGGATGCAGTCACGGAAGGCACGGATGCCCAGGCCCGCACCACCGTCAGGCTGGAAGAAAACGGCAAACTCGTCGATGGCCAGGGCGCTGATACCGACACCATCGTCGCCTCTGCCCGAGCCTATGTGCACGCGCTGAATAAGCTGCTGGTTAAGCGTGAGCGGACGGAGCCGCAAAGCTTCGTCGCCTAAACCCCCACCATCGAACCGAGGGCGCCCCCCCGGGAACGAAGTTGTCTGCATTGGCAATCCATAACCATCAGGCGGCAACGGCTTTACGGACGCACACCTCCGGTGTCGGCTTCGATCACGACCTCGGTTATAACGCCATGCGTCTGGAGAGACCCTGCCAGACATCTAAAGCATTCGCCGCTTACGCTGAGCCGCGGCACCAGACCGCTCCCCCACCCGGCCACCCACAGCAGTTTACGCTCGTTGGGTGTCCGGGTGGGGGAGCGGGCTCGGCCGACTTGGGTCACGAACGCTCTAGAACTGGGCAGTCGGCATTGGGGAGCCGCTGATTTAATAGCTTGCGCGCAGTGCATTCGTTTAGAAACTGTTTGATGCCGTCAACGCAGATCTTTCCACCCAGGGCATCAAGGTTGGCACGGGCAGCATCATGGACGCGATAATTATTGCGGATCCGCCCTCGACCAGGAACGAAGATGGCATGCGTGACCCAGAGATACATCTTGGATTCACCTACGAAGTGCAACGCGGTTTAGCGACTGACTGAAAAGCTCGTGTGGTGTCTTGAACCCCAGTTGCTTTCGGGGGCGCCGGTCTCAATTCGGTTTGTTGCGTCGCATGAAATAATTTCCCCTCGATTGATTTGGCTGCCGTCAATCACGACACGACCAGAACGTCCGTGACGGTCAAGTGCTTGTTTGAAAAAAGCGCTTTGCAGCAGGCAGATCACGGTGTTCTCTGAAGAAAAACTCGACCGTGTCGCCGACGCTGTTGATGGCGCGATAGAGATACATCCATTGGCCGCGAACCTTGACGTATGTCTCGTCTACATACCACTTCGCAGTCCCGGAGAACTTGTGAAAATTGAAGCGGTCAAGCGGCATCGGCGCATACTGAATAACCCAACGATGAACCGTGGCGTGATCGACGCTGATGCCCCGTTCGGCCATCATCTCTTCGAGGTTCCGCAGGCTAAGGCCGTAGGCGAGATACTAGCGCACGCAAAGCAGAATGGCAGATCAATCGACATGCCGGCCCTTGAACATTAAATTCCCCCGAAACTCAGCGGAAGAGCATTGCCAAACAAAAGGTAACCAAATATTTACTACAGAACCACTGTAAGGAAATTCCTTACGGTAAGTGTTATCCCCAAGGTCAGGGTATCAGTAGCTAGGCTTGGTCGGGAATGGTGTCAGTTGCAATTCATGCGTCCAGCATGATTTGTCCTGCGTGTGCAGGTAATAGAACGCCTCGGCGATCTTTACCGGGTTCATCACCAGATCTGGTTGGTTCTGCACTTTCGGCAACGCGCGGGTGCCAGGGGAATCGATTGTGCCGTCGATCACCACATTGGCCACATGCACGCCAAGTTCGGAATATTCCTCCGTCAGCACCTGCGCTAAGGTGCGCATCATCACGCGGGGGTAATAGAGCGATTCTCCAGTCATGCGCTTCTTGCCGCGCAGGGATTTGGAGTTGTTAGAGAAGAAGAATGAGCCCTGGCCCTTCTTGCGCATGGCGGGCAACACTTCCTTGGCCACCAGAAACGGCCCGCGGCTCGCGATATGCTGGGCGGTATCGAACATTTCCACCGGGATATATTCTAGCAATTCCTGGTCCGGCGGCAGATCACGGCCTTCCAGGTAACCGGCGTTGTAAATCAGCACATCGGGATCGCCCGCCTCGGCGCGGATCGTCGTAAAGGCTGATGCAATTGAGTCCTGCGACGAAAGATCCAGCTCGACGATCAAGCAATCGCCACCCTGTTTTCCGATCGCCGTCGCAAGGCCGGATGCATTGGCCACATTGCGGGTTGTTAGCACGGTAAAGAAACCTTCCTGCGCGAATTTCTGTGCAATGGCACCACCGATGCCCCAGCGCACGCCAACCGGCAAATGGCTGTCATCCAGAAACTTGCCATGGGCCAATTTGGTATTGCGTCCGTCCGATTGCCATTTGGACGTGGCACCGATCACTACCGCAACCGGCTTGCCCTTCGTGTTCGTTTTGCGCGCTTGGCTCATGCGAATAACTCCCTTTTGTTATGATGGGATGCGAACGAACGATGCGTGCTTAGGTCGCGCGGTTCCAGCCCCACCAGGCACACAGCGCATCGCCCATGATCAGGCGCTTATCGGCGTCGTTGAGCCATGGCAGTTCCTCCGCGAACATCGTCACGCATTGGCGCCAGGAACAC
This sequence comes from Acetobacteraceae bacterium, assembly GCA_009693795.1. Lineage (GTDB taxonomy): Bacteria > Pseudomonadota > Alphaproteobacteria > Acetobacterales > Acetobacteraceae > SHWF01. The sequence goes on along the minus strand of SHWN01000081.1, from coordinate 5,510 downwards.
GGCATTTTCGATATATCGGTACCCCAGAACATGCGCTGCGGCCCGAAAGCATCGAAAACCTGGCGCAGGTAAAGATGCATAGCCGGGAATGGGTAGGCCTCGCTGGAATAGCCCGGCGCGCCAGTTGCCTTGACCGCCACATTGGGAAATTTTGCCAATGCCAGTAGCTGCGGTATATGCGTCATTGCGGCGGCGTCCTTCAATGTGGTCAACCCGCCCCGCCCGCCCAGGTGATCGATCGTCAGGCGCAGGCCGGGATGACGCGCGGCGATCCCGGCCAATCCCGTTAGTGAATCCGTGGCCAGCACGGCAATCGGAACATCGGCTTTCTCGGCTTCCGCCCATAACCAGTCGATGGTGCCATCGGCCAGCCATTGGCGTGCCGGATCGTGCAGGAAGGTATAGCGCAGCCCCAGCATTCCCGGCTGTGCCCGCCAGCCAGAGATCCGTGCGCGCGTGGTCGGGTCCTCCAGAGGCATGGAACCCATGATGGCGAAGCGGCCCGGATAATCGCGCACGGCATTGAACGCCATGTCGGTGGAACCGGGATCCCAGCCAGGCGGGTGAATGACAGCAGCGTTGACACCGCCCGCATCCATCAGGGCGACGGCGTCTTCCGGGGAAAACTTTGTCACTTGCCAATGCGAAAGATTGCTCGGCAAGCCGGTTCCCCAGGTATGGATTTGAGCATCGACAATTTGCATCTTGGGGTCTCTCTTTATGGCTTGGGCAGCGCCGGAGTTACGTTTGCACGTAGCATCCGATGATTTGCTGCCGGCAGCAATGGTTTGGCGGCAACCGCGATCCGGGGCGGGTTGCCCGGGCCGGGTCAGGATGGGTCCGCCTCCGCGCGCATCGCCATGTTGACGATCATCCCTTCGTCATGGCCGAATAGCGGCGTGCCGGGGTAATCCTGGATCGTTCCCTCCCACCATTACAACAGAGAAGAGCGCCCGCATGCCAGAGATGGGTCTTAAGGACAAAGTGGCGATCGTCACCGGCGCGGGCTCGCGCGCGGATGGGATCGGCAATGGCCGTGCCGCCGCCATTCTATTGGCGCGCGAAGGTGCGAAGGTCGTATTACTGGATGCGACCCCTGCCTGGGCAGAAGCCACCAAAAAAATGATCGACTCCGAAGGCGGCGCCTCCATGGTCGTGCAAGCCGACGTGACCGATGCGGCGTCCTGCGCTGCGGCGGTCAAAGCGGCGGTGGATGCTTGGGGCCGGGTGGATGTGCTGGTCAATAATGTGGGTATTGGCGGCCCGCCCGGCAGCGCAGTGGAGGTGGACCCCGATGCGTGGGACGTGGCGATGCGAGTGAATGTGACGTCGATGATGCTGATGGCTAAATATGCCATTCCGGAAATGCGTAAGGTCGGCGGCGGCAGCATCGTGAACATCGCCTCGATCGATGGGCTGCGCGGGGGCAATCCCAACTTGATGTACAATGCCTCCAAAGGCGCGGTGGTGAATCTCACCCGCGGCATGGCCACGCATCATGGGCCAGAGGGCATCCGCACCAACTGCATCGCGCCTGGCTATGTCTATACGCCCATGGTTTATGCCAGGGGGATCACAGATGATTTACGCGACAAACGTGCGAAGACTAACTTGCTGCAGGTGGAGGGCTCCGGCTGGGACATCGGAAAGGGCGTGGTTTTTCTGGCATCGGATCAGGCACGCTGGATCACCGGGATTATCCTCAGCATCGATGGCGGCTCCATGGCCGGCACGCTGAATACGGTGACACCGCCCACCGCCTTTGTTTGAGGCGCGTGTCACCACGCATCCACCCAGCCCCGCTTCTTGCCCTCGCGCTTTGGGGTGGGCGGCATGGCGCGTAACCCGGCAACGATCCATCTGCGCGTCTCCGCCGGGTCGATCACGTCGTCTACCTCGTAGAGCGAGCCGACATTCAGCGCCTTGCCGCGCTCGTATTCCGCGGCGACCAGTTTTTCATAAAGCTTGATCCGTTCTGCCGGATCCAGGATCGCGGCAAAGGCGCGCTGGTTGCCAAGCTTGACCTTGCCCTCCAGGCCCATCCCGCCGAACTCCCCGGTGGGCCAGGAGATGCAGAAAGCCCCGATCATCAGATTGCCGCCGCCCATCGCCTGCGCCCCGAGGCCGTAAGCCTTGCGCGTGATCACCATGAAAGTTGGCACTGTCACATTGGCGCCGATCACATAAGCGCGCGCGCAATGGCGCACCAGCGCCGTTTTCTCCGCTTCGGGCCCCACCATATTACCAGGCGTGTCGCACAGATACACCAGCGGCACGTCATGCGCGTCGCAAAGCTGCATGAATCGCGCCGCCTTGTCCGCCGCGTTGCTGTCGATCGCGCCGCCGAGATGCAGTGGATTATTGGCGATCACCCCCATCGGCCGTCCCTCGATGTGGATCAGCGCCGTGATCATGCCAAAGCCAAAGCCCGCGCGGATTTCCAGCACCGAATCAGTATCGGCCAAGGTGGTGATCAGCGCGCGCATGTCATAGGCGCGCATCCGATTTTCTGGTACGGCATGGCGCAACAAGCGTTGATCGGCGCAGGTCCAATCGCGCACACGGCCCTGAAAGTAAGAAAGATAACGCCGCGCGACCGCTGCTGCCTCACGCTCATCGGCCACGGCAATATCCACCACGCCATTTGGCACCTGCACGCTCATCGGCCCCACCTCCTCCGGCCGGTAAACGCCCAGGCCGCCGCCCTCGATCATCGCCGGGCCGGCCATGCCGATACTGGCATTGGCGGTGGCGATGATGACATCGCAACACCCCAGCAGCACGGCATTGCCAGCAAAGCAGCGGCCCGAGGCAATGCCGACTACGGGCACAAGTCCGCTCAGGCGGGGAAATTGGTGGAACGTGTCGCTGGTGCCGCCGAGAATAGAAATATAATCCGGATCACTGCCGCGCCCGCCGCCGCCTTCGGTAAAGATAACCGTCGGCAGCCGCCATTTTTCGGCCAGTTCATACATTCGATCCTGCTTGCGGTGGCTGGTCTTGCCTTGCGTTCCGGCCATGACCGTGTAGTCATAGGCGCCGACGACAACGCGGCTGACCTCCTCCGCGAACCGGTCGCCATTGATCTGCGCCAGTCCCATGACAAACCCATCGGCGGGGGATTCATCGATCAACTGCTCAAGCGGCGTGGTGGTGCGGCGCGCGGCGACGGCTAGGCCGCCATATTCTACGAAAGACTCCGGATCGACGAGATCGTCGATATTCTCCCGCGCCGTCCGCTGCCCAGTTTTGCGCCGCCGCGCGACCGCCTCTGGGCGCTCCGCATCGCGCGTTCGCGCCTGCCGCGCGATCACTTCGGCGAGATCGGGGCGGATCAGATCGAGATCGATGTTCCGCGTTGCCATCGTGGCGTCGCGCGTATCGTCCGATTCCGTGATGAACAGCAGGGGGTGGCCCTCATACACGGTGTCATTCACGTTGATAGTGATGGCACGGACGATGCCACCGGCCGGGGCAGCAATTTCGTGCTGCATCTTCATGGCCTCCATCACCAGCAGAAGCTGGCCACAGCGCACCAGTGCACCCTCGGCGACCTCTAGACTGACAATGGTGCCCTGCATCGGCGCGTTCACCGGCCGGGTGCCGTCCGGCCCATCGATGGCCGCGGGAACCATGGGATCGTCCGGCATGGCCGCTTGCGTGGGCGCAGCCGCGCCCGCGTCCTTGCCGAGTGCGACGACAGCCAGCGGGTCGTTGGTGGTGAGCCGGATCCCGGCGGTTCGCGGCGCGGCGGGTGGCTTCGCCGGCTCGAAATAGCGGCGCGGCTGCGGCGCCGCGGCGCTGACGAGCAACGGGCCAATTTCATCGTCGACGAAGCGCGTATGGGTCTGCCCGGCCAACAGGCCGTCATGGCGCAGCAGGGCCTGCAGAAACGGAATATTGCTGGCAGCCCCGGCTATGCGAAACTCCGCCAGCGCCCGGCCCGCGCGCGCCACAACATCACCCAATTGTCCCGATGGCGCGGTGACAATCACTTTCGCCAACAACGAATCAAACGCCGGATTGGTACGATAACCGGCATACCCATAGCCATCGACGCGCACCCCAGGACCAGACGGCACATCATAGGCGCTGAGCACGCCCCCGGCCGGGCGCGCACTGCCATCCTCCGTCATCGTCTCCAGGTTCACACGCGTCTGCAGGGCGATGCCGCGTGGCGCCGGGATGCAGTTCTGCGTCAGATCGATGTCGGCCAATGTCTCCCCGCCCGCGATGCGCAGTTGCGCTTCGACCAGATCGATGCCGGTGATTTCCTCCGTCACGGTATGCTCGACCTGCAGCCGCGCATTTGCCTCGATAAAAACCAGCGCAGCCGCATCGCCCGGATCGGCAGCATCGACCAAGAACTCGAACGTGCCCGCATTGCGATAGCGCGCCGCCGCGGCAAGCGTCAGCGCGGCGTCGAGCAGCTTGGTCCGCACAGAAGGTGCCAGGCCGGGTGCCGGGGCGATTTCGATCAATTTCTGGCGCTGGCGTTGCAGGCTGCATTCGCGCTCCCAGAGATGCGTCACCGCGCCGGAGCCATCGCCAATGACCTGGACTTCGATATGGCGGGCCATGCGAAACAGCCGCTCGATATAAAGATCGCCATTGCCGAAAGCGGCCAGTGCTTCCGCCTGGCATCGCGCGAACGCGGCGGGCAGATCGGCCGCATGATGCACTGGGCGCATGCCGCGCCCACCGCCGCCGGCCACCGCCTTCAGCATCACCGCCGCGCCCGCGCCGAGTTCGGCCATGAATGCCTGCGCCGCCGCCAGATTGGTCGTCCGGGAAATGCCTGGCACCACCGGCACATCGCAGCGTTCCGCAAAAGCGCGCGCCGCCACTTTGTTGCCGAACAGGTCCAGCGATTCAGGCGTAGGGCCAACGAAAATCAATCCAGCCGCCTCGCACGCACGAGCGAACGCCGAATTTTCTGCCAGGAAACCATAGCCCGGATGCACTGCGTCGCAGCCAGTGGCGTGCGCCGCATCAATCAGCCCCGCCCCATTCAGATACGCCGCCACGCCGCGTTCTGGCAGCCCCCAGGACACATCGGCACGGCGCGTGTGCAGCGATGTCGCATCGTCTTCCGAATGGACCGAGACCGTGGCGATTCCCATCGCGGCGGCGGTGCGCGCGATGCGGATCGCGATCTCCCCACGATTGGCAATCAGCAGCTTCTGGATCGGCATCGCTCAGCGTTCCTTCGGCGTTTTGTGCGCGGTTCCATCTTCCGTCAGCGTGTCGGGTGCCAATCTGCGCGGAATTCCCTTATGAGCGGCGCACGAACTTGTCCACGCTGCGATCCACGGTTAATCCCGCATAGATATCGCCGCGCGAATCCACCCCCACCCCATGCACATGACGGCTCTCCAGGCGCGTGAGCACGGCACCTTGCGCGTCGCGCACACACACATAGGCCGGATTGCCGCCATTTTCCTGCTCGGCGATATAGAACAGACCATCCCGGCTGCGCGTGATGTCATTCGGCCCGCCCATGCCTGTCC
>SHWN01000080.1 GCA_009693795.1 Acetobacteraceae bacterium | reverse complement strand
CTCACTGGAATTGTTCCGCGATGTGCCGGATCTTGATGTGCTCTATGCGCCCATTGGCCTAGGCTCCGGTATTTGCGGCGCCATCCGCGCCCGCGATGTGATGGGCCTTACAACGGAGATTGTCGGCGTGCAAAGCACTGGCGCGGATAGTTATGCGCGTTCGCTGGCGGCGGGGCATGCGGTCAGTTTGAACCGCGCCGTTACCCACGCGGATGGCATGGCAACCCGCCAGACGGACCCGGACGCGCTGGCGATGATCCGCAGGGGCGCCGCCCGCATCGTCACGGTCAGCGACGACGAGATTGCCTTGGCGATCCGCGCCTATTGGACGGACACGCATAACCTGGCGGAAGGCGCGGGCGCAGCCCCGCTGGCGGCGGCGTTGCAGGAAAAAGACCATCTGCGCGGCAAGCGCGTGGGCGTGGTGTTGTCCGGGGGCAATATCGATTTGTCATTGTTTCGCAGCTGGGTGCTGGGGTGAACGCGGGCCCCTTGCCAGTATACGCCATAACAGGCGCATAATTCGCGCGGGAGGCCGCGCATGTTCACGTTTGACAAAACCCGCCTGGATCTGGCGCGCGAGTTCAAAGCCAATCCGTTCGGCCAGCACAGCCCAGATCTGCAATATCTGCTGCTCCTGATGCGCGGCCCAACAACGGAGCCGTTCCACGTGCTGCTGGTGGATAAGATGGGCGAGCGCTGGACGCTCGGCCTGATGGAACCCGGCAGCCGCAAGCCGCCGCGCCGCTCGAATGTGGTGTTCACCGACCTGAAGGAAGCTGAATGGCATGTCTTCAAGCTGCGCTGGGCGGCCATGGCCGGCGCCGAACCCGTAATCGCCGACGCTGACCCCGCGACCGATTGAACTGGAAAGGCACGGCATGAACCGCGTGATGGGCTATGCGGATCGCTGGAGTGTCGCCCCGGGCGATACAATCTGCTTCATGGTGAGCTGTCTGGGCGGCGATGCATTCACCGCCCGAATCATGCGCCTGAAGCAGCCCGAAGCCGGCAAGCTGGCCACGCCATTCGCGCCGGAGGAGGTGGATGCCGCATGCAATGGTGTCCATTCTGGCCGGTTACAAACGATTCCCATTGGCTCTCTGGCAGTGCTGCCGGCCCATCCGGCACTCGACCTATCCACCGGCGCGACCCTTGCCTGTTACCTGATGCCGACCACGCCGGAAAAAGGTCGCCAGGCGATTATGGGCCATTGGAATGAGGCGACGCAGACTGGTATCGGTCTAGAAATCGGCGGGGATGGGGCGCTAAATCTGTGCATTGGCGCGGGACCTGGGCGCGTGGTGCGAATAAGCAGCGGCGCGAGGCTCTCCGCACATCGTTGGTATCGCATTGGGGCCAGTTATGATGCCGCCAGCGCCACTGCTACATTATGGCAAGAACCATTGAGCCGGCATGATTTTCACCCCGAGTTACCAGCATGCGTCACCGCAGCCGCACCATACGTTCCGGAAAGTGCCGGACCGTTTACGTTTGCGGCCTGGAATGCCGGCAGCACCGCTGCCCCATCCGCCTGGGGCGGCCTCACCTTCACGCAGCATCTGAACGGGCGTATCGATCGCCCGCGCCTCGCCCGTGGTCCGGCAGATCGTGCACGGATGTTAACTCTTCTGACGGACAATCCCGACGAGGTTTTGGCAAACAGCTTAATCTCTGCCTGGGATTTTTCTCGCGGCATGGCCGGTGATGCGATCACCGATATCGGTCCCAACCGGCTGCATGGTACGATCATCAACCAGCCGACGCGCGCCATGCGCGGCCATAACTGGGATGGCACCGTCACGGACTGGACTCGCGCGCCTGCGCAATATGGCGCCATCCATTTTCACGATGACGATCTGGTGGATGCGTGCTGGCAACCAGATTTACGCTACACCATCCCCGATAGCCTGCGCTCCGGCGTCTATGCCGCGCGGTTGACATCCACGGATGGGTTCGATTTCTGGGTGCCCTTCTTCGTGCGCCCCAAACGCGGTACCGCCACGTCTAAAGTGGCCTTCCTCGCCTCCACCGCCACTTATACCGTCTATATGAACAATCGTGGCCGCTTCATGTCGCTGATTACGGAGCGTTACCAAGGCCGCCTCGCGCTGATCGATGGCATCGACGAATTACTGATCGAATTCCCCGAAATGGGCCTGTCCACCTATGATCGGCATTCGGATGGATCGGGTGTGGCCTATGCGTCGTGCCTGCGCCCAGTGCAAAATGTGCGTCCAACCGGCCGGCACTGGAATTTCAACGTCGATCTTTTTCTGGTTGACTGGCTGGAACATCTCGGCGGCGATTACGACGTGATTACCGAGGAAGACCTGCACCGCGAAGGTCTGGATTTACTCAAACCCTATCGCGTTATCCTCACCGGCTCGCATCCCGAATATGATTCGGTTGAAATGCTGGATGCGCTGGAATCCTGGCTGCGCCAGGGCGGGCGGCTGATGTATATGGGTGGCAACGGGTTTTACTGGCGCATCGCGCATCACCCCACGCGCAACGGCGTGATCGAAGTGCGTCGCGCCGAAGGCGGCGTACGCGCTTGGGATGCGGAGCCGGGCGAGTATCACATGGCTTTCACCGGAGAATATGGCGGACTTTGGCGACGCAATGCGCGCGCGCCACAGCGTCTATCCGGCGTCGGATTCATCAGCCAGGGTTTCGATCATTGCAGTTACTATCGCCGCACCGATGCCGCACACGACCCCCGCGCCGCCTGGATTTTCGCCGGTATTCCGGACGACATCATTGGCAATTTCGGCATCCTGCAAGGCGGCGCCGCAGGGCTAGAGATCGATGCGGCGGATATGAGGCTCGGCACCCCGCCACACGCGCTAGTGCTGGCGCGCAGCGAGAACCATTCCAACACCTATGAACTCGTGGCCGAGGAAGTGCTGATCCCGCATGGCGCCACCGATGCCATCATCAACACCGATATCCATGCAGACATGGTGTTCTTCGAAACGCCGGGCGGTGGCGCAGTGTTTTCCACCGGCTCCATCGCCTATTCCGGTTCACTGGCCTGGAATAAATTCGACAATCATCTGTGCCGCCTGACCGCCAACGTGCTGAACCGCTTCAAGGACCCGGCACCATTTACCATGCCGTCAGCCAACATTGAACTTGACGTCGTATCGGTGGCATCGACGGATCAATCTGGCTAGCCTGTAAAAAAATCCAGTAACGAACCCAATCAGGGGCCCAAGGGAGCACGAGCCATGCAAGCGGATTACATCATCATCGGTGCCGGCTCGGCCGGCTGCGTGCTGGCCAACCGTTTGACCGAGGACCCTGCGACTAACGTTGTGCTCATTGAGGCCGGTGGGCGCGACAATAATCCGCTGATCCATATCCCGGCCGGCTTTTTCAAGATGCTGGATCACCCGACCCTAACCTGGAAATATCGCTCCGAGCCCGATCCCGGCACCAACGGCCGCGCCATCGTCTACACGCGGGGTCGTGTCATCGGCGGCTCCTCCTCGATCAACGGGTTGATCTATATTCGCGGCCAGCCGGAAGATTATGACCACTGGGCGCAGCTCGGCAATCAGGGCTGGTCATGGGACGATTGCCTGCCCTTCTTCCGTGCGGCGGAACGCTGGGAAGGCGAGGGCAACGCAGTGCGCGGCAAGGACGGGCCGCTCTTTACCTCCAAGGTGGATCGGGCACCGATCTGCGAGGCGGTGGTCGAAGCTGGCAAGCAACTCGGCCTGGAATACCGCGACGACGTGAATGATCTGCCGACAGATGCTGGCCCCTCCATCGGCTGGTGCCAGCAGACCAGGGGCGGGCGGCGACGCGCCAGCACCGCGCGCACCTATCTGCATCCGGCTCTGAAACGGCCGAATCTGCGGCTGATCACCAACGCCCTGGTGCATCGCGTCCTGTTCGAAGGTAAGCGCGCAACGGGCGTTGAGTTCTCCCGTAGTGGCGCGGTCGAGACGATCCAGGCCGGGCACGAGATTATTCTCGCAGCCGGCGCCATCGGCTCGCCACATATCCTACAACTTTCCGGGGTCGGCGATGCTGAGCTGCTCGGGCGGATTGGCGTTTCGGTGGTGCATGAGCTGCGCGGCGTCGGGCGCAACATGCAGGACCACTACAACGCCCGTATCGCCCATCCAGTCGTCGGCATGGAGACGGCCAACGAGAAATCATTCGGCATCGGCCTCGCGATGGAAGTAGTACGCTGGGCCTTTACCGGCAAGGGTATTTTAAGTTACAGTCCCTCGCTGGTTGCCGCGTCCGTCCAGGTTCTGGAGACCTCCGCGACGCCGGACATGCAAATCACTTTCGCGCCCGGGAGCTTTAAGGGCGGCGTAATCGGGGAGCTTGAACGCTCCCCCGGCATCAGCGCCGGTGCCTGGCAGATGCGGCCTTTGTCACGCGGTTATGTCGAGGCCAAGACGAACCGGCCGGGTGACATGCCAGTGATCAATCCACGCTATCTGTCCGACGAGTCTGATCAGCGCGCGATGGTTGGTGGGCTGCGGTTTGCCCGGCGCCTGTTCGAAGCACCGGCACTGAAACAATATGTGCGCGACGAAAGCCTGCCCGGCCGCCATATCGAAAGCGACGATGAATTATTGGACTATGCGCGCCAATATGGCGGCACCAGCTACCATGCCAGCTGCACCTGCATGATGGGGTCCCACGCAATGAGCGTGGTCGATAACCAATTGCGGGTGCATGGCATGGAGGGGCTGCGGGTAATCGATGCGTCCGTCATGCCCTCTGTTACCTCGACCAACACCAACGCCCCGACAATCATGATCGCCGAGAAAGGCGCGGTCATACTGAAGGCCGCGGCTCGGCAAAGAATAGCGGCCTAACGCCGCCCGCGCCCAACCACACAATAAGCCCCAGGGGGGTGCTGAGGAGGCCTTGATGCTCGCGTTAGTGCAGCTAGCCTTGCGCCGGCCTTATACATCCGCGATCGCGGCGTTACTGATTTTGATGATGGGCGCGATGTCGGTCACGCGCATGACCGTGGATATCTTTCCCACCATCGACATCCCCGTGGTGATGGTGGTCTGGAATTATCCAGGCCTGACCACGGAAGACATGGAACGCCGCGTGGTATTCATCACCGAGCGCGCGTATTCCACCACGGTCAACGGCATCCAGCGCATTGAATCCCAGTCCATCCCCGGAACCGGGCTGCTGAAGGTCTATTTCCAGCCAGGCACCGATATAGGTGGTGCGATTGCGCAGATTACGGCGGTGAATAATTCTATCCTGCGCATCGCCCCGCCGGGGATGCAGCCACCGGCGGTGATCCAGTTCAACGCGTCCAACGTGCCGGTCGTGCAGATGACGTTATCGTCGGAATCGCTGACGGAACAGCAGATCTACGATCACAGCCTGAACTTCATCCGCGTCCGCCTGTTCACCATTCCCGGCCTTTCCACCCCCGGGCCGTTCGGCGGCCGCCAGCGCCAGATCATCGTCGAGCTGGACCAGGACCGCCTGGTGGCGAAGGGGTTTTCTCCGGTCGATGTGGTCAATGCGTTGCAGGCCTCCAATGTGATCGTCCCCGCCGGCACGGCGCGGCTGGGGGATCGCGAATATAATGTCCAACTAAATTCCAGCCCCCCCTCGGTGGAGCAGTTCAACAGCCTGCCGCTCGGCGTGTTTGCCGGCGCACCGGTCACACTGGGCGATGTCGCCGGTGTCAGCGACAGCTTCGCCGTGCAGAACAATGTTGTACATGTGAACGGTAAGCGCGCCGTTTATCTTGCCATTCTTAAACATGCCACGGCCTCCACTATCGCCGTGGTGGATGCCGCGCGTGCAGCCTTGCCACAGATTAAGGCCGCCGCGCCGGATGGATTGGAGATCAAGCTGGATTTTGATCAATCGATCTTTGTCCGCGCGGCGGTGGAGAATGTGGTGAAGGAGGCCGTGCTGTCCTCCGTCCTCGTCTCCGTTCTGATCCTGGTCTTTTTGGGAAGTTGGCGGAACACGGTGATCGTTGCCACGTCCATCCCGTTATCCATCTTCGCCGGAATTACCGGTTTGTACTTCACAGGCAACACGATTAATCTCATGACCCTCGGCGGTCTTGCTTTGGCCATTGGGCTGCTGGTGGATAACGCCACCGTCACAATGGAAAATATCCATCGCAACCAAATGCTGGGGAAACCTCTGACTGTCGCAATTCTCGACGGTACGGCGGAAGTGATCCAACCACTCACCGTGGCCACGCTGGCCATTTGCATCGTATTCTTTCCCGTTGTGCTTCTGGTCGGCGTGTCGCGCTATTTATTTATTCCCTTGGCCATCACGGTTGTGCTCTGCATGTTAGCCTCCTACGTCCTATCCTTTTCCGTGGTGCCCAGCTTTGCTCGCTTCCTGTTGAAGGACAGCCATGATGCAAGCCCACCGCGCGGTTTCGCCGGTGCGTTTGACCGTGCCTTTAACGGGTTCCGAGACGGCGTCTATGGCTATATCCTGGCGGCGACCTTGCGCCAGCGTGCCGCCGTATTGGTTTGTACCACTGCGTTCTGCGTCGTCACCGGCGGACTTGCAACCACCATCGGAATGGATTTCTTTCCCGCCGCCGATGTCGGTCTGATCAAGTTGCATTACCGCGCCCCGGCCGGCACCAAGCTTGAGGAAACTGAACGACAGGTGCTGCGTCTGCAGCAACGCCTACGTGAAATTATCCCACCGGAGGAGCTGGAGACGATTAACGACAATATCGGCATCCCCTCCAGCTTCAATCTCGCCTTCGTGCCATCTGATAATGTCGGGCCGATGGACGCGGAAATACTCATTTCACTCAAACACGGCCACCGCCCAACGATCGGCTATATCCGTACCATCCGTGAACAGTTACCAAGTGAATTTCCCGGCGCGATCATTTACTTTCAAACCGCTGATATCGTCAGCCAGGTTCTGAATTTTGGCCTGCCTGCGCCGATTGATATTCAGATCCAGGACACCAATTTCGAGCGCGCTTACACCTTGGGTCAAAAGCTTTTGCGCAAACTCCTGGTTATCCCCGGGGTCGCGGACCCGCATATCGTGCAGGTACTGAACTATCCGGCCTTGCAGGTGGAGGTAGATCGCCTGCGCGCTATCCGCCTCGGCATTTCACAACGGGATGTGGCCTCCAACATGCTCACCTCGTTGTCCTCCAGTTCCCTAGTGGCGCCAAATTTCTTTCTAAACCCACAGAATAACGTGAACTACTCGGTCGCCGTCCGGACGCCGCTATCGCGGGTCAACTCCATCGAGGATTTGCTGAACACACCGATCAGCCGGCCGGATGCCAGTGTGGCGGCGACACCCACCACCTTACCCTCCGCCTCCGTCATACGGCTGGCTGATATCGCCTCTATCACGCAGCGCTCCAGTCTCGCTTCGGTCAATCATTACACCGTGCAGCGCGTGATCAACATCGCCGCCAATGTGGATGGTCGCGATCTCGGCGGGGTTGCGCGCGATATTCAGAAGGCGATCGACGAGCTATCGAAAGACCTGCCCGTCACCGTGCGTATCGATATTCGCGGCCAGTATGAGGTCATGCAGGCCTCGTTCCGCCTGTTGGCGCTGGGCATGATTTTGGCAGTGATTCTGGTCTATGCGCTGCTGGTGATCCTGTTCCAGTCATGGGTCGATCCGTTTATTATCATGATGGCGGTACCCGGCGCGCTGGTTGGTATTATCTGGATGCTCGCTATCACTGGTACCACCATCAATGTGGAATCGCTGATGGGCGCCATCATGTCGGTCGGAATTTCGGTTTCTAATTCGATCCTCATCGTCAGTTTCGCCAATGATCTGCGCGCCCGTCAGGACCATGGTGCGATGGCGGCGGTGATCGAGGCCGGGCGTATTCGCCTGCGGCCCATCCTGATGACAGCTTTGGCCATGATTATAGGCATGATCCCGATGGCACTTGGTTTGGGGGATGCGGGGGAGCAGAACGCCCCGCTCGGCCGTGCCGTGATCGGTGGCTTGATCATGGCCACGCTCACCACCTTGTTCATCGTGCCCATAGGCTACACGTTGCTGCGCCGCCGCCCGCCCGCGCTGCATAGTCTGGATGCGCGCTTTGCCGCCGAGGCGGCCGGAGGCGGCGCGGGAGGAGTGAAGCAGCATGACTAAAATCGCACGCAAGGCCAGTTGGGCCGGCACGGTCTGGACGGTGCTGATCGGCCTCCTCATCGTCATCGCCGCCGGCTATGGCGCGTACCTGATGGGCGAACAGAAAGCCGCGGCCTTGCTAGGCACGCAGCAGGCGATGGCGCAAACCGTGGCTCGCGGGCCGAAAGTGCAGGTGATTACCGTCACCGCCGGCCCGAGGGAGCGCCTGATTCGCCTGCTCGGCGATGCCCGACCCATGCAGACGGTGACACTTTACAGCAAGTTGGGCGGCTATCTGAAATCCATCCATGTGGATCGCGGCGACATGGTCACCAACGGCCAGATCATCGCAGAAATCGACTCACCGGAAACCCAGGCACAGCTCCGCAGCGCCACGACCGATTTCGACAACAAACGTCGCAATGCCAAACGCGCGCGCGATCTGGTGGCCTCTGGTGCCCGTTCCCTGCAGTCGATCGAACAAGCGGAAGCCGACGCCTCGATGGCGGAAGCTCGTGTCGCGGAACTGACGAACCTCGCTTCCTACGGCACCATTCGCGCGCCGTTCGATGGGCGCATCACCGCCCGCTTCACCGATCCAGGCGCCCTAGTGCAGAACGCCACCACCAACCAAACCGCCGCCCAGCCGCTCGTCACTCTGGTGGATGACCGCCGGCTGCGGATCAATGTCTATGTCGAGCAGCGCGACGTTCCGCATATTAAAGTCGGCGATGTTGCGGAGGTCCGCGACGGGGCGGATTCCACCCGCATGGCGCAGGCCACCATTGCGCGCACATCCGGCCAGCTGGACCCACGCACACGCACGTTGTTCGTGGAATTAGAGGTGGATAATACGGATCGTTTTCTGGTCCCAGGCAGCTTCGCCTATGTCACGTTGCACGTGCCGATCCAGAGTTTTCCGGAAATCCCCGTGGCCGGCCTGATTGTGCGCGGGGCTAACACATACGCCGCTATGGTGAACGAGGAGGGGTTGATCCAGTTAAAGCCGGTTAAAGTCGCGACGACAGACGGGCTCCGCGTGCGTCTGGTCGAGGGCCTTCGGGTCGGCGATCGAATTGCCCTGAATCTTCCCGATGAAGTGGGCAATGGCGGGCGCGTGCAGGCCGTACTCACGCGCTGATCGGGCCAAACCGGTCGCTGACCTCGGCGCAGTGACCGGCGGTATCCCCACTCATCCGGTCCGTCTGCCATGTGTTTGACCATCTCGTAGAATATTACGCTTGCAGATTTTTAGGTCTTAATATTCAACCCTCACGATGGATCATTGAGGGCAACCATGCGCATGGGCAAATGTTTCAGCCCGTTTTTGGTGTTGGGCGGGTAATGGGGGTGGGCGGTTGCAGCCTGGATCCAGAATCCTATCCTGCTACCGGGGATCCGGTCACCATGGCGGCCCGCGGAAATTGCTGAATGCGCCGGTGGAAGTCTTTACCCGCTGGGCGGCTGGCCGTTGTTATCGCACGCTCCGCGCCCGGGCTGAGCGTGCAGACAGTGCCCACTGACGACAGCCCGCAGGCAGTGGCGGCACGGAATCAGGAGATAGGGTTTTACCACGGTCGCTTATCAGGCTGGCCTCAGCCAAAATTACATGCGCGATAAGAGGAACTAAAGGAAAGGAAAATTTCTTCCAGCTTCGATCAACCGTTGCAATGGTTGCACACCGACGGCATCACCGCACCTTGCGTCATCGACGGCCCGATCAACGGTGACATCTTTCTCACCTGGGTTGTGCAATTCCTGCTGCCAACGCTACGGCCCGGTGACATCGTCGCGCTCGATAATCTCGGCAGCCACAAAGGCCAGGCACTGCGACGCGCAATCCATGCAACAGGTGCACATCTGCTGTTCCTGCCTCCGTACAGCCCGGACCTAAACCCGATCGAGCAAGTCTTCTCCCAACTGAAAATTCTACTCCGAAAAGCCGACGAACGATCCATCGCTGCCGCTTGGCACCGTATTGGTAAACTGCTCAACCAATTCAGCCAGACCGAGTGCGCAGACTACGCTCGTCATGCCGGATACGGTTCAAATTGAGACGATCACGCTCTAGTGCGAGATGCGTTCCTATCTAAACGCGTCCCGTGCTAATGCCCTCGGAGTATTTGGCTTAGAAACAGCTTCAGCCGGTCGGTACGCGGATTTTCGAACATAGCGGAAGGGGAGCCGGATTCGACGATCTCGCCCGCATCCATGAACACCACGCGATCCGCCACCTGCTGAGCAAAGCCCATTTCATGGGTCACGCAGATCATGGTCATGCCCAATTCCGCCAACTCAATCATCACATCGAGCACCCCCTTGATCATTTCCGGATCGAGCGCGGAGGTGGGTTCATCGAACAGCATAATCTTCGGGCGCATACACAAAGCCCGCGCGATCGCCGCCCGCTGCTGCTGACCACCGGACAGCTGGCTAGGATATTTTTTCGCCTGCTCGGGAATTTTCACCCGCCTGAGCAAGCTCATCGCCAGCTCCTCGGCGGCGCCCTTCGGCATCT
>SHWN01000079.1 GCA_009693795.1 Acetobacteraceae bacterium | reverse complement strand
GAAACAGGCCAAGCTGCGTGGTTATGGCCTGACCAAACAGCCAATCGCGGGTGCGGGCCTAGAAAGTGTGAGATGGGGAGCGTGACATGACGGCGATCGTCGGATCCGGTGCCTGGATGTATGAAGTGGTGGAGGACTGGGCGAAGCTGCCGCCGGGCTGGTCGTTCAAGGAAATCGGCGCAGTGGGCACCGATCGCAACGACAATGTCTATGTCTTCAATCGCGGCGAGCATCCGATGATCGTGTTCGATTCCGCGGGTAATTTTCTCCGCTCCTGGGGCGAGGGGGTATTTCCGCGCGCGCATGGGCTGCATATGGGGCCCGATGATACGGTCTGGCTGACCGATGATGGCGATCATACGGTGCGGCAATGCGCGCTGGATGGAAAAATTCTCCGCACCTTGGGGATTCCCGGGAAACCCTCTCCATACATGAGCGGGGTGCCGTTTCACCGCTGCACACATACGGCGCTGACGCCGAATGGCGATATCTTTGTCACCGATGGCTATGGCAATGCCTGCGTCCATAAGTTTTCGCCGGATGGCAAACTGTTGAAGAGTTGGGGCTCGCCGGGGACGGATCCGGGGGAATTTAACATCGTGCACAATATCGTCTGCGATGCGGATGGCTGGGTCTATGTGGCGGACCGGGAAAATCATCGCGTGCAGGTGTTCAACAGCGATGGCGTTTATGAAACGCAGTGGAATAATCTGCATCGGCCCTGCGCGCTGTTCATGACGCCGGGAAATTGCCCGATGTGTTTTGTGGGGGAATGTGGCTCGGGGCTGGCGGTGAACCGGCATTTACCAAATATCGGGCCGCGGATTTCCATCCTGGACCGCACCGGCAAGCGGGTCGGGCGGCTGGGGTCGCTGTTGCCCGGTCTGGGGCCGGGGGAGATGCAGGCGCCGCATGGGATTGCCGTGGACAGCCGGGGCGATATCTATCTGGGGGAGGTGTCGTGGACGAACTGGCCAACTTTTTATCCCGATGTGCCGCGCCCGGGGGAAATTCGATCTCTGCACAAATTCCGTAAGATAAGCGGGACGTGACGCCGGACGCCGAGTAGGGCAAGGTCCGCCGCCGTGCGCCCGGGGGAGCGGCGCCAACCCGCCTGGAGATATTGATGGCCGTGCCCGCCGAAGCCGAAAGTGCCGACATTGGTCGCGATTTCATCCGCGAAATCGTGCGCGAGGATTTACAGGCCGAACGCACCGCGCAGGTCGTGACACGATTTCCGCCGGAGCCGAACGGCTATCTCCATATCGGCCATGCTAAATCCATTTGCCTGAATTTCGGCATTGCGCAAGAATTTTCCGGACGCTGCCATCTGCGCTTCGACGATACCAATCCGGTGAAGGAAGAGCAGGAATATATCGATGCCATCCAGCGCGATGTAAGCTGGCTGGGCTTCGACTGGGGTTCACATCTGTACTATGCCTCGGATTATTTCGAGCAGCTTTATGATTGGGCCGAACATTTAATCGGCACCGGCCATGCCTATGTTGACGACACACCGTCCGAGCAGATGCGCGCATTGCGCGGCACCTTGACAAAAGCCGGGGGGGACAGCCCGTATCGTGACCGCACGGTGACGGAGAATTTGGATCTGTTCCGCCGCATGCGGGCGGGGGAATTTCGCAACGGGGCATGCGTGCTGCGGGCGCGGATAAACATGGCATCCGGCAATATGAATCTGCGCGATCCGGTGCTGTATCGCATCCTGCATGCGGCGCATCCGCGCACCGGGGCGGCGTGGTGCATCTATCCCACCTATGATTTCGCGCATGGCCAGTCCGATGCGATCGAGGGCATCACGCATTCGGTCTGCACGTTGGAATTCGAGGATCACCGTCCGCTCTATGATTGGCTGCTCGACCACCTGCCGGTTCCGGCGCGGCCGCGGCAATATGAATTCGCGCGCTTGAATCTTGCGTATACGGTGCTGTCCAAGCGCGTGCTAACGACCTTGGTGCGTGATGGGCATGTGGACGGATGGGACGATCCGCGCATGCCCACCATCGCCGGGCTACGCCGTCGCGGCATTCCGGCGGAGGCGGTGCGCGAATTTGTCCGTAAGGTTGGCGTAGCGCGCGCCAACAGCGTGGTGGACTTGGCGTTGTTCGAGTACACGGTGCGTGAGCAGCTGAACCGTACAGCGTATCGGCGGATGGCGGTGCTGCGGCCGTTGAAGCTGGTGATCGAGAATTATCCGGCCGGTGATGGCGAGACGCTGACGGCAATCAACCACCCGGACAATTCGGCGGCGGGTAGCCGGGCCGTGACGTTCTCCCGCGAGATTTATGTCGAGCGGGAGGATTTTATGGAAATTCCCGTGAAGAAATTTTTTCGGCTTTCCCCCGGCCAGGAAGTGCGGCTGCGCTACGCCTACCTCATCACGTGCCGGGCGGTGATAAAGGACGCGGCGGGGGAGGTGGTGGAGCTGCGCTGCACCTATGACCCGGCCTCGCGCGGCGGCAATGCCCCGGATGGGCGCAAGGTGAAGGCAACCCTGCACTGGGTAAACGCCGCCGACGCCGTGCCGGCGGAAATCCGACTGATCAATACGCTGTTTGCCAACCCGGAGCCGGGGGCGGCGGGGGATGTGATGGCCGATCTCAACCCGGCCTCACGGGAGGTGCTTCGCGGCGCCATGGTGGAGCCGGCCTTGGCCGAGGCCCAGGCCGCGCCGGGTGTGGCGGTACAATTCGAGCGGCAGGGTTATTTCTGTATCGATATTGATAGCCGGCCCGGGGATCTGGTGTTTAACCGCACGGTAGGGTTGCGCGATAGCTGGGCCAAGATGCAGGCCGGCGGTGGCTGAGGCTCGCGGGCGGAAACACGATTTTTATATTACCGAGTGATATAATATAAATTAATATTATAAAATAAATATATCATAAGAATTTTCGCCAGAAATCAGATCTTTTTAAGATCCATAAAAATTATTCTTGTGTAATCCTGAATTTAGGTTAACCGGCATTTCAAAATATTTAATATTTGTATTTCTATCGTAAGTTTAGCCGATTCATCGTTAATTGATTCTAGCCTTACCACTATCTAATTTTTATGGTTACTGACAGGGTTTCCCTCGTAGGATCCGGAGCACGTATATTATGATAACAGTAATTTGGACTGATAGTCAGATCACTGGACAGTTGGATAGCGACTATCACTGGAGCGGGACGAGCCGGACCTGCGCGTTCCCGATGACGAGCATCTAGTTCGACCACACGGAGGCGACAAGGTTTTTGCCTTGACGGCGGCGCATCAGACTAAGGCCACCGTAATTGGCCTTCCACTTGTAGAACGTCGTGCCGCTGATCCCGTGCCGGCGGTACAACACCGCGGGCGGCTAACCAGATGCCGGCCCGCGCAGAACCCCAATAGCCTGCTCTTCAATGAACCGCGATCGCTCCATCGTCCATCCCCTTCCAAATGTACCCTACTCAAAAATAGAGGAAATCCAGGGACTCAGGTCAGGGAGCCAGCGCTGGGACATTGTGAGCGACGAACTTTGAGTTTTGAGCCTCGCTTGATTTCAAACTCGCACGTCCTGGCCCATTGCCTTCTCATAGACCTGGATCATCGCCGAGATATCGGCCCCGCCGAGGCCGGCGGCTCGGGCCATGCGCATGATATTCATCACCTGCGGCGCGATCATCCCCGCCATGCCAGTTTCATCGGCGAGTTCGACCGCTAGACGTAGATCCTTGTGTGCCAAGTTGAGCGCAAAAGTAGGCTGGAAATCGCCCGCGAAGGCCTTCGTCGCGATGGAGTTATAGGCCGAGGAAAAGCCTGACGCATTGGTAATCACCTGGTGTAGCTTCGCCATGTCGATCCCCGCCATCTTGCCTAACATCAAGGCCTCGGCCGCCGCGGCCATGTTGCAGAAGGCCAGCATGTTATTCACGAGCTTGGCGACGGAGCCGAAACCGACATCGCCGACATGCACGATCTCCTTACTGAACGACGCCACCAGTGGGCGTTGCGCGTCGAATACTGTCTCGTCACCGCCGACCATAATGACAATAGTGCCGTCGGTCGCGCGGGGCACGCCGCCGCTGACTGGGGCCTCCAGCATCGGAATGCCCTTTGCTGCCAGCGCTGCGTGCACGCGCTTGGCACAGCTAACGGAATTGGTGGAGAGATCAATATAGGTGGTGCCGGGTTTCGCATGCGCGGCGATATCCGTCGCCACCGCTTCCACATGGTGCGGCATGGGCAAGGACGTGATCACCACATCGCAGCGCGACGCGATATCGGCCACGCTAGCGCCGGCGCTGGCACCGAGATCGGTGCAGGCCTTGATGGCGTCCGGGTTGAGATCGAACACCATCACGTCGTGATTGGTGTTGCGGATGATGTTGCGGCACATGGGCCCACCCATATTGCCTACGCCAATAAACCCAACTTTCATGCGGCCGTCCCCTACTGAATTGCGTCACATCTCAGCATGACGCACCCACAAACGGAATGCCATCCATCGGCAGGGGGGACGGTGTTTATGAGCGGATTGCCTGGATGGCAGTGCGGATTTGGGTGGCAGGGTCAGAGTTTTGGCATCCAGGCGTTGCAGCGCGGGGACCTTAGCGCAGGGATTGAGATTGGGCGCGCCGCGGAATAGCGCCAACAGCAGGATGCGCCGCAGCCCAAGCCGCAGCAGCGTGGCGCGCGCGGCCTAGGTAAAGGGCAACAGCGCCATCATGCCAACACCGTAGCGAAACGCCGCCAGATCAAAGCTGCCGAAGCTGCCATCCGCCAGCACGGGGCGCGCAATCACCGCATGGCCGCCCCAAATCAGGGCAGAGGCCAAGCCAAAAGCGAAACCCAGGATGAGTTTCGGGTTCATCGCCCCCCTTTTGCACCCAGCCAAGCATAAGCGATATGCGGAAAGCACAGCGCTTCCCTCAATGCGCGCCCAGGGTTACAGCAGGTGCAACATTACGAAAGGCTTCACGCATGTTCTACGAACCCCATCTCGACCATGGCCTGCCGCATGACCCCTTCAAGGCCATCATCGCGCCGCGCCCGATTGGCTGGGTTTCCAGCCTTGATCAGCAAGGCCGGCCCAATCTGGCGCCGTACAGCTTCTTTAACGCCGTGCATTCCAGCCCGCCCATGCTGGCCTTCACCAGCGAAAGCATAAAGCATAGCGCGGCGAACGCCATCGCCACCGGGGAATTCGTCTTCAACCTCTGCACCCGGCCCTTGTTTGATGCCATGAACATCTCCTCCGACACCTTGCCGGAAGGCATCAGCGAATTCGAAGCCGCCGGGCTTGCCACCGCGCCCTGCCGCATTGTGAAGGCGCCGCGCGTGGCCGCTGCGCCTGCGGCACTCGAATGCAAGGTGACGTATTCCACACAGTTGCAGGATATGCATGGCGCGCCACTCAAGGGTTGGATCATCATCGGACAAGTGGTCGGCGTACATATTGATGAGGCGTTTATCACTGACGGCCGCTTTGATACGGCCAAGGCGCAACCTTTGGCGCGCTGCGGGTACCGCGATTACGCGACGGTGACGGAAATGTTCGAAGCGCTGCGCCCAACCGATGGCGGCGGTTATGCGCTTGGGCAGAAGGATAAGTAGCGTATTGTTAGGCCAAGTAAAACCACAATGATCCCATCACCCGCACCGTGGTATCGGCATTTCCCAGCACGATGCGGGTGATGCCGTGTCCTTTTTCCTGTCTGGAGAGCAGGCCGGTGCCTGACTAACTGACCCACTGACCCACTACCCCGATCCGAGTAGCTTGGAATTGATGGCATTCTAGAGGATGATGATGAAAAATTATGACTCCACAAGGAAATGAGACCAATGGACACAAATGCCGTGCCCTGGCGCGATCCCTCCCAGCGTCCGCTGCTGTTCACGCCGATCAGTCTGCGTGGCATCACTGCCCCGAACCGCTGCGTTCTGGCGCCGATGGTGCAGTATCGGGCTAAGGATGGCGTCCCGACCGATTTCCACATGGTCCATCTGGGCAAGTTCGCTCTGGGCCGGTTTGGCATCGTGATGAACGAGGCGACCGCGGTAGAGGCGCGCGGGCGGGTTTCCCATGGCTGTCCGGGGATCTGGAACGATGCGCAGATGCATGGCTGGAAAAAGGTGACCGACTATATTCGCCGCGAGGGCAGTGTCTCGGCGATGCAGTTAGCGCATGCGGGGCGCAAGGCCTCCACCAGTCGGGCGATCGACGGCACGCATCCATATTCGGCCACCGACGCGGCAAGGGGGCTGGCGCCGTGGGATATTATCGGGCCGACCGGGACGCCGATGGGACCGGGGCAGAACGTGCCGGCGCAGATGACGCAGCTCGATATCGACACAGTAGTGCGCGCCTTTGCCGAGGGGGCGAAGCGTAGTGACGCGGCGGGGTTCGATATCGTCGAAATCCATGGCGCGCATGGCTATCTGATCGCCAGTTTTCTCTCGCCAATCAGCAATACGCGCAATGACCAGTATGGAGGCGACAGGGCCGGGCGGATGCGGTTTCCGTTGGAGATCACCCGCGCGGTGCGCGAAGTCTGGCCCAGCCACAAGCCGCTTTTCTTCCGGGTGTCGTCGCTAGATGGTGCAGATGGGTGGAATTTGGTTGATACGGTGGCGTTCGCTCTTGAGCTGAAGGCGCTGGGTGTGAGTGTGGTGGATTGTTCTTCGGGTGGCTTGACCGGCTCCGCCGTGACGGCGCCGATCAAGCGGTATCCGGGGTTCCAAGTGCCGTTCGCGGAGGCCGTGCATAAGGCCGGCGTGCCATCGATGGCGGTGGGGCTGATCCTAGACGGTAAGCAGGCGGAGCAGATCTTGCGAGAAGGCAAGGCCGATCTGATCGCCATCGGGCGGCAGGCGCTGTACGACCCGTTCTGGCCGGTGCATGCGGCGGAGCAGTTGGGCTGCGATCCGGATTTTGCCATGTGGCCGGAGGAATATGGCTGGTGGTTGGAAAAACGCAGCCACAGCCTGGTGCGTGGCTGATGAGTGGGAGGTTGCCGATCAACGCCGAGACGGCAGCGCGCATTAGCTTGCGAGAAATCGGCGATTTGCTGGTCAGCCACCAACTGTTAGAGGCTGACGAAATTCCGCATATGAGTTTGCGGGAGATGCATCTGATGCTGGCTTATCTGGCGGGGATGCGGCCGGGGCCAATGCGCCGCGCTTGTTGCTGAGGGATAAGCCGGCGGCGGGGATGGCGCCGGCGGAGCGGGCGTAGATGATGGCATTGGTGCGGCGCCTGGCGCGCGAACGCGGGCTGGCGATGTTGTTTACCGAACATGACATGGGCGCGGTATTTGACCGCGGCGGATCGGACTCTTGTCCTCGATCGCGGGGCCCTGATCGCGCAGGCCAGCGTGGCTGAGATTCTGGCGGATGCGCGCTTACGGGCGGTGTATTGGGGGGAGGAATCGTGATCCGGCGGACGTGAAGATGTGGATGCCCTCATGCGCGGGCATGACGGTGGGGGCGAGGTCATGGGCCGGCGCGGTGGCGCAGTTGGGCGCGGCACGCATTGCCATCTGCGCGGCAGCCATTGGCGAGCCACCAGGTTCGGACTTCGCGGAGCAGATTGCCAACCGCTGGGCCGGGCGCGAGGCCCAGGGCGAGGGCGTCGCGGCCTTCCAATGGGAAAATCGGGACCGGTATGGCTTGCAGGCGGGCCCGGAGTGCGGCCCAGTCCGCCGTCGGCGCGCCGTTCAGCCAGGTTCGGCCGATGAGGGTTTCGAGCGGAATGTCGGCGAGTAGGCGGCGCAGCGTGTCGTCGTCGTCGTCGGGGCGGGGCGTGGGGCCGCCGCGCAAGGCGATGAGGCGGTCGCGCTCGGTGGTCGAGAGGCGCAGACGGGTGGCGAGTGCATGCGCGCAGCCCGTCAGGAGCGCTGCGAAGCGGAGCATGGCGTCGGGCGGGGCGTGGGCGGCGATCAGGGTTTGCAGGCGGGCGGGGGAAACGCCTTCCGCGATGATGGTGGACAGCACGCTGAGGTCGTTCATTAAGTTAATGGTCGGCATTGGATTGGGGGCGACGAGAAGGCGCGAAAACTCGTGCCAAACGCGCTCAACGGAAAGCTGGGCGAGGCCGGGAATGCCGGCGCGCAGCGCGGCCTGGGTGGCTTGGTTCGGGGTTTCGCGGCCATAGCGCGACCAGAAACGAAAATAGCGCAGGATGCGGAGGTAGTCTTCCGCGATGCGGGCGGTGGGGTCGCCGACGAAACGCAGGTGACCGGCGCGGAGATCCTCCGCGCCGTCGAAGTAATCGAATATCTGTCCGTTCGCGTCCATCGACATGGCGTTGATGGTGAAGTCGCGCCGCGCGGCGTCTTCGCGCCAGTTGTCGGTGAAGGCGATAGTGGCATGGCGGCCGTCGGTGGCGATGTCGCGGCGTAGCGTGGTGATCTCATAGCCGCGATGATTTGCGACCGCGGTGACGGTGCCGTGGGCGAGGCCGGTGGGGACGGCTTTCAGGCCGGCCTTGCGTAGGGCGGCGATGACAGCATCGGGCGAGCTCGGCGTGGCGAGGTCGATATCGTGCACCGGCAGACCGGCCAGGGTGTCGCGCACGGCGCCGCCGACCAGGCGGGCATCTTGGATGGCCGTCAGGATGGCTTGCAGGCCGCGATCGTCGAGGATGGGCGGGCGGCTCATTTCAATGCCGTGTGGCCGGGGATGAGGCGGCCGTCTTGCAGCTTCGGAGGGATATAGGCAGCGTTTGGGTCCATCCGTTCCTCGCGAATATAGAGGAGCAGGAAGACTGCGAGGACCAGCACCATGATCGCGCCAGTGATGAGGGCGCGCGGCGAGGGGCCGCCCTCGGCGGCGGTGACACGCCAGATGGCGTAGATGGCGATGGGAACGAGAAAGAGAGAAAATTCGATCAGGCCAAGCATGGGTGGCCTTTCGGGGGTGAGAATTCAGTCCGGGTCGCGGAGCAGGGTGGCGAGATGGACTAGGATACCAGCCGTTGCGCCCCAGATGAAATGCTCCGGATGCGGCCAGACCCAGTAATCGCGCCATCGGTCGCGGGTGAAATGGCGCTGGCGCGTGGGCGCGCTGGGGTCGAGTAGGGTTTCGAGGGAAAATTCGAATACCGCATCGACCTCGCGCGGGTTGGGGCGGAAGGCGTGGCCGGGGGCGATGAAGCCGAGCACGGGCGTGATAGCATAGCCGGTGCCGGTGACATACTGGCCGAGGCGGCCGGCGAGTTCGACATGTTCCGGCGCGAGGGCGATTTCCTCCTCTGCCTCGCGCAGAGCGGCGGCTTCGGCGTGAGCGTCTTCGGGGTCGATGCGGCCGCCCGGGAAACTGACCTGGCCTGCATGCTTGGCCATCCGGGCGCTGCGCTTGGTGAGCAGAACGGCGGGCGCGGGGCCGAGGATGATGGGGATGAGAACGGCGGCCGGGGTCAGTTTACCGTCCGTGAACATCGACGAGTCGTCACTGGCCAGCGGTACGGGCGAACGGGGCAGGCGCGCGATGCGGGCGCGCAAGGTGGCGGCGTTCATCTGGTGGCGTCCACGGGCGGATCAGATTTCGTCGGGCATGTCGCCGAGGGGGAAGAAGATGCCGGAACTCCAGACGCCGAGCATTTGCCGGTCGCCGACCCACGCGGGCTCGGCGAGGGCGACGAGTTCGTAATAGACGGCGCGGTTGATACGGGCCTCAACGCCGAGGCGGCCTTTGCCGGGGCGGATATGGATGTAGGGGGTGGGTTCCGCCGTCAGTCGGTCATGTATGACGCGGATCGGATTGTCAGGGCCGGCGGTGACGATTTTATCGACATTAGTGCGGAAGGAAAGTACCTGGCCCAGACTTTCGCCGGACCAGTCCAGCTCGACGGCGATGAAGGGGGCATCTTCCACCACGATGCGGCCGCGCTCGGCGGGGGTTTCGAGGATGAAGCTGCCGTCAATTTCGCGCATGAGGGCGGAGGCGAACAGGCAGACCAGTTCCTTCCGCCCGATCGGGCTGCCCATATACATCCAGGTGCCGTCGCGGCGGATGGTGAAGGGCAGGTCGCCGCAATCGACTGGCTGGCGTCGTGGTTTGGTGGCCAAGCTAGGGGAGGCGAGGCTCGGCGCGGTCAAGGTAGGTGTGGTTAAGGTGGGGTTCGCAAGATGGGGCGGCGGGGCTACGCGGCTGGTGCTGGTGATGGTGATATTCTGTCTTGATACGCTGTCGTTCACGATCAATATCCCCAATTCGACGCCGCGCTTTCGTCTTGGGCCTGCATATAGGTAGCATTGTCCCGTTTGCGTAAGGGCTGTTCGGCCGCTGGTCGTATATTTTGGAAAGGTAGGCCGCGATAAGCCCTCAGGTATGGCCTTTTTGCCACAGCCGAACGGGCCTGGCGCGTGCGTCCGGCGGTAGCTGGATTGGATTGCAGCGGCGCCATGACCATGTGGTGACGAGGATCGCCGCGCTGAGCCTTTGCCACCCTGGCTGGCGCTGCCGCTACCGCTGATCCTGGGCTTTGCGGTGCTGGCTTGTTGGCGCGAGGGCGGCGGGCATGAGACGCCACCGCAAGATCCAACATGAGATCGGGTTGAACGGGAGAAAGTATCTTGCAGAATTCGCAACCAAACGATTGCGGATCCAGCTCTGCGCGGACGCCTGGATCGGGTGGACCATTATCGTTGGTCTTGGTGCTGGTCGGGTTTGTTGGGC
>SHWN01000078.1 GCA_009693795.1 Acetobacteraceae bacterium | reverse complement strand
GCACATCAAGCACGCTTTCCACTGCGAAGCCGGCGATGGGCGAGCCGGGGGCGCGATAGGCCGCAGCTTTTGGGCGGTTACTCACGACGTCGTAGCCAATCGCCTTCTGGTTGGCGATGTCGTAGGGAGCGAAGCCGCACAGGCAGCCATTCATCACCGGAGAGCCGGGGAAGGCGCCAGCCTGGAACTTAAACAGGCCTTCGGCGGCGGTGATGGTGCCGTCTTTCTTGGCGCCGATCTTCACCGTCATGGACGAGCCGGAGGTGGGGCCAGTGGCCTTGAACACCTCGTCACGCGTCATCAGGATGCGCACCGGAAAGCCGGATTTGCGCGACAAGACCACTGCGACGGGTTCCAGATAGGCGATGGTTTTGCCGCCGAAGCCGCCGCCGATTTCCGCTGGATAGACGCGCAGATCGCCGAGCGGAATACCGACGATCTTCGCCGTCAAGGCACGAATCGCGAAATGGCCCTGGCTGGAGCACCAGATCTCGCCCTGGCCATCAGCTTCGACGCGCGCCGTGCAGGCATGCGGTTCGATATAGGCCTGATGCACCGGGGCGGTGTCAAAGCTCAGCTCAACGATTTCATCGGCGGCTTTAAAACCGGCCTCGACATCACCGATGGCAAATTCCAGGCGCTTCGAAATATTCGACGGCTTTGTCGGGGTCGGTTCGATGCCGCGGGTGATCATGTCCTCGAACACCAGCGGGGCGTCCGGCGCCATGGCGGCGTCGACATCGATGACATGCGGGAGCACTTCGTATTCGACCTCGATCAGCGCCGTGGCCTCGGCGGCAATTTCCGGCGAGATGGCGGCAACGGCGGCAACGGCATGGCCTTCATACAGCACTTTCTCGCGCGCCATGATGTTGCGCGTGATGTGCCAGAAATTCTGCGCCACGCGTTCCGGGCCGATATATTCGAATTTCTGGTCCGGAAAATCTTTTGCCGTCATCACCGCCTTCACGCCGGCCAGAGCAGCCGCCTTATCGGTGCTGATGGACTTGATCCGCGCATGCGCGTGTGGCGAGCGCAGGATCTTACCATAGAGCATGCCAGAGACCTGATAGTCGCCGCCGTACTGGGCCCGACCGGTCACCTTCGGCACGCCATCGGGACGAATGGGGCGGGTGCCGACCCATTTATACTGCTTCACGCTATCGTTCATGGCTGCCTCGTCTGCTCATCGAAGGGATTTGTACCAGCAAGTAGAATCGCCCAGGCGGGCGGCAAACGCAAGAGGCTGTTGGTCGTGGGTCAGTTCAAGTCTGGCGCCGGAGTAGCTGACCCACGAAGGCTGCTGGGGCGAGGGCCGGTGCCGGACTGCAAAACGCGCTCTTGGGCGAGTATTCAAACAGTCTTTCAGCGACCTCGGCCCCGGTAGCAGATTTGATGCCAGCGCACACCGAGCGCATCCAGTTTGGCGCCGCCATGTCGCCACACTGATGAAGCGCATGGGGATCGAGGCGCTGTATCGCCGGGCGAACACGTCCAAGCCTGCACCTAGCCACAAGATCTACCCGTATCTGCTGCGCAACCTGGCGGTGGCGCGGTCGAACCAGGTCTGGGCGATGGACATCACCTACATTCCGCTGGCACGTGGCTTCGTCTACCTCACTGCGGTCGTGGATTGGTTCAGCCGGCGGCTTCTGGCGTGGCGTGTGTCGATTGGGCTGGCGAGCGGGTTCTGTGTTAAGACTTTGCAGGAAGCGCTGGATCGCTCCGATCCGCCGGATATCTTCAACACCGACAAGGGCGTGTAGTTCACCAGCAGGGATTTTACCGACGCGCTGGCGGGCCGTGGTGCGCGCATCAGCATGGTCGGCAAGGGGCGGTTTCTGGACAACATCTTCATCGAATGGCTGTGGCGCAGCCTGAAGTGCGAAGAGGTGTTCATCAAGGCCTACCCCTCAGTCGGGGAGGCGCGCGGCGGCATCGGCTTATGGCTGAGCTTTTATAATGATAAACGCTTGCACCAGGCACTTGGTTATCACACACCGCACGAAATCTTCGAGGCCATACCAACCATTGGATATGTGGATACCGCAAGCTTATTGGCCACAACCCCATGGGCGCCACAACAGCAAAAAAAGGGTTTAATCGATCAAGAAAAAATGGCAGGAAGAACTTCCCGGGGGAACGTCTGGGGAAACTTATAACCGGCGGGACTTTCTCTTAACTAAGACCGTTTCCAGTCTAATGGATGGGAGCCATATTACAGCCTGCCGATTTTCCTGCGCCTGTTGATTGTGCATGGTGGATCGAACGAAAAAAATTCGGGGAAAATACTTCTGAAACCACAAACTTATTTCTCCATCGTCATAGTAACGAATATCAGAAATCTACAATCCTATGAGGGCCTTGCAGCGTTAACGTAAGAGCTGTTCAAAAAATAAGAACCGCTGCAATAGAATCAAGATCGGCATCAACCATCGCTGCGCTCCTTCGCCAGCTGGATGGAATAGCCCCACGCCCCAACCAGCAATGTCACTAAGTATTGTGCCTCGGGCTCGGTAATGGAAAAGCGGATTGGGATGACGTCCAGACATGTGGATGCCTGTGCAAAATGCGGCCGCGGGCCAACGCGTAACTCATACTGGCCGATACGCAATGGCGCACCCGACAGCAACGCCACATCCGTCCCCCCCGCCGCATTCGTCGTCGCCTCGACCAGCGCCAGCGCGGCATCGCCATCAATCTCGAACAACGCCGCCGGCACATCGGCAACCGGCTGCTCGCTCACGCTGTCCAATACCAGCACGCGCAGACCACCCTGTAACGAGGATAGGCCAGATCCGCTCACACGATCGGCAATGCGCAGACGGGTGATCAGAAACACTTGATCCATCGCGCACGCACGCTCGCTGGCCAGGTCATTGCGCAATCGCCACGCCAGCTCGTGGAACAACGATGCTCGGGTATGGCGGCGCGCGCATAAAATAAACGGAAAGCCCAACCGCGCCCGATACGCCGCATTGCCATCGCGCAACCGTGCCAGCCGCGCTGCGTCCAGCTGCTCCAACGCCAAACCATCATGCTCAGCCACTGCGTCCGCGTTGATCGCCTGTTCCATCGCAGCGCCAAGATCGGGAAGCGTGTTCAGCCACGCAATCCGCTCCAGCGGCGCCATCCCGCGCACCGCATTATACATCGCCTGATGTAATGCGGTGATGGAGGTAAATGGCCGCATATACCACGCCCGCTCCGCCACCCAGGGCGCGCCCTCAAACACATCACCCAGGGCCGAAAGAAAACCCGGTTCGTCCAGCGCGTTTACTTGATCCAGCGTCAAAACCATCCAAACGCTCTCCCCGGAAGTTCGTGCCTCGTTGCATCAAAGGGGGTGCCATCACCAGTACTGCCTTCGATTATCGCGCGCCAGCGCCGCATGGTTGCCGATGTTCCCCCTTCGCCTACAATATAGCCCGACCTTTGAGGAGACTCGACCATGACCAACGGAAAACTTGCGCCCAACCTGCCGCAATGGATGCTGGATCACGCCAACCGTTATCTCTCCAGCGGCGGCACCGATGGGCACATGTATCACATGACCCAGCCCGGCCGGCCGGAGATGCATGTACAGTCTCTGCTGCTCACCACCACAGGTCGTCAGTCCGGAGAGAAATATATTTTCCCGTTATTCTACGGCCAGGACGGCGGCATATGTTTCGTCATTGCCTCCAAGGGCGGCGCCCCGCAACACCCCGGCTGGTATCGCAACATCCTCGCCAATGCCGAGGTTGACGTGCAGGTGGGCACCAAAAAATTCCGCGCCAGCGCCCGTACCGCTGCCGGCGACGAACGCACCCGCCTTTGGGCTAAAGGCCTCATTGTCTGGCCGCCCTTCGCCGACTACCAGCTCAAGACCGCGCGCCAGATCCCCGTGGTCGTACTCGATCCAATCGGCTAAAGCCTGATCGCTGCGACCGTCAAAAGCACGCACCAAAGCCCGGGGGGAATCGCGATTAGCGTCCGCCATCATGACTGGATTGCTAGCCACACGAGACTCTGTGCCGATGCCCTGGCAACGGTCGATTTCGGCAGCGGACGTAGCCTGTGCTACCGTGATCTGTATTAGCGCATCGACGGGATAGCTGCCTGGCTCGCCGAGGATTTTGGTGTCGGCACGGCCGATCGGGTGGCGGTGCTGGCGCCGAGCAGCATCGACGTGTTCGAGATGCAATTCGCCTGCTACCGCCTGGCGTGATCTTCGTGCCACTAAATGTTTGCCTGGTGGCGCCGGAGCTGGTGACGATCCTCGCCAACTGTTCCCCCAGGCTGCTGGTGCACGACGAAGCTTTCGTTGGCCTCGCCGCTAAGGCCGGACCCGTCGCCGTCAGCGTCGCGGCGTTGTCGGCTGCGGTTAGTGGCTTCGAACAGGCCGCCGCCAGTGGGCGCCACCCCGGACCCTATGCCGAGACGACGCTCGAGGAGGTGTCGACCATCCTCTACACCTTCGGCACCACCGGCCTGCCGAAGGGCGTGATAGCCACCCACGGGATGAATTTGTTCAATGCGGTCAATCTGGACGGCCTAGCTGAATTGTCGGATCGCTCGGTCTTGCTCTGCGTGTTACCGCTACTCCATACCGGTGGGCTGGACGTCTATGCCAACCCGGTGTTTCATGTTGGCGGCACAGCGGTTATCATGCCGGCGTCGGCGGCGTGCCGGCTCCGCTCTCGGTGATCGCGGCCTGGCAGAAGCGCGGCGTGGGCCTGACCCTAGGCTACGGCATGACCGAGATCGGGCCGTGGTGCTGCATCCGGACAAGGCCAATTCCACGCGCAAGCTTGGCAGCGCCGGTAAGACATTGATCTATATTGCAATCGGCCTGGCGATGGCGACGGGCGCGACGTCGCCGATGGCGAGGTGGGGGAGATCTGGCTGCGCGGGCCCAGCCTCACCCCGGGCTACCGGAACAATCCCTCTGCGACGGCGGCGGCCCTGGAAGGCGGCTGGCTGCACACCGGCGATGCGCGATGCCGAAGGTTATTACTTTATCGTCTGCCGCTGGAAGGACATGTACATCTCCGGCAGCGAGAGTGTTTACCCGGCAAAGGTGGAAAACGTGCTCTCACGCCTGCGAGCGGTGGCCGAGGCGGCAGGATCGGTTTGCCAAGCACGCGCTGGGCCTTGCCGAAGGCCGGGCAGGGCGGATAGCCTGGGGGCATCATCAGAAATACGGACAGGTGCCAGCATGAGTGTCACACAAGCAATTGCGGAAAGATCAGACATGGCCGCCGGGAAGACCCGCGACGCGATCATCATCGGTGCCGGTATTTCTGGTATGTATATGCTCTATCGCCTACGCGAGCTTGGCATGAGCGCGCAGGTTTTCGAAGCCGGCACCAATGTCGGCGGCACCTGGTATTGGAACCGTTATCCCGGCGCCCGCTTTGATTCCGAAAGCTGGACCTACGGCTATTCGTTCTCCAAGGAATTGATGCAGGAATGGGACTGGAAGGAACATTTCTCCCCCCAACCCGACACGCTCGAATATCTGAACCACGTCGCCGAAAAATTCGATCTGCGCCGCGACATCCAGTTCCGCTCCACGGTCACCGCCGCGCATTGGGATGAAGCCGCCAATCAGTGGACCGTCACCCTAGAAAACGGCGAGAAGACGAGTGCCCGCCTCCTGTTCACCGCCATCGGCATCCTCTCGGCCTATACCTTGCCCGCCATTCCGGGGCGCAGCAGTTTCAAAGGCCCGGCCTATCACCCGGCCCGCTGGCCGCACACGCCGGTCGATTTCACCGGGAAGCGCGTCGGCATCATCGGTACCGGTGCCACCGCCATCCAGGCGATCCCGGAGATCGCAAAGCAGGCCAAGCAGCTCACGGTGTTCCAGCGCCGCCCGAACTGGGCCGCACCCCTGCACAACGCCAAAATCTCCAAGGAGGAGATGGAGGAGATCAAATCCCGCTACAAGGAAATTTACGCCCATTGCGCCACCACGCCGAGCTGGTTCATCCACCAGGCTGATCCACGCAAAACCCTGGACGTGCCGCCGGAGGAACGCGAGGCCTTCTGGGAGAAACTCTATGCCGAACCCGGCTTCGGCATCTGGATGGGCAATTTCCGCGACATCCTGGTCGATGAGAAGGCGAACGCCGCCATCAGCGCATTCATCGCCGACAAAATCCGCCAACGCGTGAAGGATCCAAAAGTGGCGGAGAAACTAATCCCCAAGGATCACGGCTTCGGCGCCCGCCGCGTGCCGCTGGAAAGTGGCTATTTCGAAACCTATAACCGCGACAACGTCACGCTAGTCGACGTCATCAACGACGAACCCATCGAATGCATCACGCCCAACGGCGTTAAGACTAGCAAGCAGGAACATGAATTCGATATTTTAATCTACGCAACTGGCTTCGATGGCGTCACGGGCGCGTTCGATCGCATGGATATTAGCGGCACAAATGGCTTGAAACTGAAGGATGCCTGGACCGAAAGCCCGCGCACCTTCCTCGGCATGCTGGCGGAAGGTTTCCCGAATATGCTGATGGTGCTGGGCCCGCATACCGCGCGCGGCAATATCCCGCAGGCTATCCAACATAGCGTGGAATTCCAAACCGGCCTGCTGCGCCACATGCAGGAGAACAAGCTGATGCGCGTGGAAACCAGACCCGAGCAGGTCGATGATTGGACGGAGACCGTGATCAAGGCCGCGGAACCGTTGCTGTCCTCGAAGGTCGATTCCTGGCAGACCGGCGTCAACCGCAACGTCGAAGGCCGCCAGGTCCGCCGCGTGCTCGGCTATAATGGCAATGGGGCGCATTTCCGCCGCAAGACCGATGAAGTCGCCAAAGGTCGCTATAAGGAATTTATTTTCCAATAGCCACGGGAACAACCCAGCGCATCAACCGTTTAACGAGATTAATTTGAACAGTTGATGCACTACCCGTTGATCAGCTGATTGGCGAGCCGGTTCAACACGCGCACATAATCCAGCGCGGTCTCCGGCCATTCGCCAAAGCCGATTGTCGCGTTGTATCGATGCGCCGCCGCCGCCAGATCGGTAATCCCATCCGACGCGCTGAGCCAATGACATAAGCAGCGATACTGCTCCCATTCCGGATTGTCGGGCATGGCCCGCAACGCGTCCGCCAATGTTTGCAAATGCCGCGCCGCCGCCAGACTCGCAGTATCTGCGGGATCGGCATCCGCCAATAGTAACCGCCGCTCCGCTGCCCGCTGCAACGCCGCCGCCTCCGGTGCCTCATCCTCGCTCATGCCGGGCACCTTATACCACGTTCTTTGGGGGGGATATCGTAAGCAAGCTCGGAGCTCTTCCTTCGAATCCCGCTAGGGGCGACGCCCTTAGGACCGGCTACTTGGTTTTTATGCAGGAGGGGGCTGAGGCGTGGTTGTCACCGCACCCTCCTGCATAAAAACTAAATGATGGGGATCCAGGGACGGCACGTCCCTGGCGGGGGTTTGAGGACAAAGCCCCCGACCTTCTTGACAATAGCTCGGCCCCAAAGTCCTGGTAAGAGCAGCCCGCCGCTTGCCACCGATGCCGCCGGGTGGCAGGTTGCCGGGGTGAAACCGCGCCCTCGCCGCCTGCTCCCGATTGCCAATAATGCGCGTTACGGCGACGATGACAGCCAACCCCTGATTGTCCCGCGCAACGACCGTGCCCTCACCCCAATCACGCCCGACCGCGTTCGCCGGCTCCGCAAACATCTGATCGAAGCCCTGCGTGCTCCGCGCCCGCCGCAGACACCAGAGCGCAACGCCGCGCTCCTCCCCGATTTTGTTGCCCATGTGGCACAAACGGCCTGCACCCTATGCCAAGGCTGGTGCTGCAAGGGCGGCGGCGAGCACGCTTATCTCGATGAAGGCACCCTCGCGCGCCTGCGCCGCGCCATGCCGGGGCTACAAGCGCGCGCTATTTTGCGGCTTTATCTTGACCGCGTGCCCGAAAACGGCGCCAAGGGCTCCTGCATCTTCCACGGCGGGCAAGGCTGCAGGCTGGACCCATCGCAGCGATCGGATGTGTGCAACAGCTATTTCTGTGGCGGCCTCGGCACCTATATCACGCGCGGCGACGCCACCAGGCCGGTCACCATCTTTGCGGGGGAGGGTCCAAAGCTGCGTGTGTCCCCCGCTCTCCGGCCCGGAACACGCGGCCCGCACGCCCCCTAATCCGCCCAGAGCATTCCGCCCAACCAGTCCATGATTCCCAACGCAAAACCCCGGCCAGCCCGGCGAGAGGTGGCTCAGGGAATTTGAGCAGGACGATGAGTGGGGTTTCTGGCCTACAGCGTGCAAGCATGCTGTTGAACAGCAGCGACGATGGGCAAACGGCCGCCCCGGAACCACGCCCCGGCTTTTAAGGTGAAGGTGGCATAGGCCGCCATCGGTGGCTCCGTTTGCCTGAACAGCGTTACGCCCTCGCTAAGTGGAGCATCTGCGGTTTTCAGGCTGTCGCCCCGTGCGGAAGCCGGGTGACGTTGGCCTGATCAGGTGTCTGGCGGTCAAGGCTCGAATGGGGCCTGGGGGCGTTGTAGAAATGGCAATACCGGCCGATCGAGACGCGGGCATCGGCGACCGTATCGTAGGCCCTAAGGTGGACCTCTTCGTATTTCACCGAAGCGGCTGAACCCGCCGTCACCAACGCGGAGTTGCCTTCGAGCAAGCCGGTCGCGATGCTTTCCTTATGATGATGCCGACGGCTTCAGCCAGATGCATGCTTGCTCAGGATTAAGGTGGAGTGAAAATTCAAAATTCCGCCATTGCCGCTGACAAGAACATAGTCGTGTCGTGGCGCCTGCCGCGCCCCACCCTGCCCACGCGCCTGCACCACCGCCTCGGATAGCGGCGTAAAGGCCCACATATAATAGCCCGAAAGCTGCCCGCCGCCGGTATTGGTCGGCAGCGAACCACCCGGCCCCAGTCTTCCGTCCGCCACAAACGGCCCGCCCTCACCCTTGGCGCAGAACCCATAATCTTCCAAGGTCACCAGAACGGTATAGGTATAGCAGTCGTATAGCTGGCAGGTACCGATATCCTCGCGGGTAACCCCCGCCATGCGAAACGCCATCTCCCCGGACCGCTTCGCCCCGGTCTCCACCGCCGGATGGCGCGCGGTGTTCAGATTATCGCCCGGCGAGGCCGTCGCATAACCCAGCACATTCACGGGAACCTGCTTCAGATTCCGCGCCCGCTCGGCGGATGTCACAATCACCGCCACCGCGCCATTGGAGACTAGACAGCAATCGAACAGCCGCAAAGGCTGCGCGATCCAGCGCGAGTTATGATGATCCTCCATCGTCATCGGCGCCTTCATCTGCGCCCACGGGCTCATCTGCGCCCATTTGCGCTGCCCTACGGCGATGATGCCCAAATGATCCTCGGTCGTGCCGTACAGATGCATATGCCGCTGCGCTGCCATCGCGTAACCCAGATTGGCGCCAAAATCGCCATAGGCCGCCTTCAACCCCGCCATGCCTCCCAACGGAAACCGGTGCGGCCCCGAATAAGACGCCCCCGCCCCGCGCGAGGGGGTTAACGGCGCATCCGCGTAAACCAGCACCACGGTTTTTGCCAGCCCCTCGCTTATCGCCATGCACGCATATTGCATCATCGCCCCGGCGGTGGAGCCATAGCCATTCATGACATTAATCAGCGTCAGGTTTTCAAACCCTAACGCCATCTGCATACGCGGGTCCATATCGTTCGGGATATTGGCGTTGATCAACAGCCCATCGACATCGTTTTTCGTCAGCCCCGCATCCTCCAGCGCCAGCGCGATCGCCTCGGCGGCGAAATCGACGGAGCGCCGGCCATAGATCTTGCCCATCGACGTCACGCCGAGGCCAACAATCGCACCCTTGGGTTGGTTTGCCATCTATGCGCTCCCCCTCAACCGACGGCCGGCCGGAATTTCGGAATGCGGACCGTCTCGCCCACATCCTCAAAAATCGCTTCCAGCTTCATGCCGATACGCAGTGCGTCATTCGCCACCCCGACGACATTCGCCACCATCCGCACGCCTTCCTCCAGATCGATCTGCGATACGTTGTAGGGCACCGAGGACGCAAAACCTGGATTCATCACCTGATGCATGATCGCGAATGTATACAGCGTACCCCGCCCGCTGGCTTGGCGCCATTGCAGCGTGCCGGAAAAGCAATGCGGGCAACGCTCGCGCACCGGAAAACTCCAGCTATCGCAAGCCGCGCAATGCTGCAACATCAGCTTGCTCGCGCGCGCGCCGTCAAAGAAGGGGGCGGTGATCTCATCCGGAACGGGGATGGGTTTTGCTATTGTTTGCGACATTGCATGTCTTCCCATGAACAAAGGCGGAGGTGAAATAAAGTAGCTCTCATGCGTGGAGTGTTATGCGTCCTGCGCAATCGTTACCCCATCGCCAGCCAGCCGTGTTTGGCGCATATCGCGCGCCTCATTCGGATCGAAGCGCCGGCCGCGATGCATGGTGGCGCGGTTATCCCACATCACCAGATCATGCAACCGCCAGTCATGCGCATAGACAAAGCGTTCATGCGTCGCGAGTTCCATCAATTCATGCAGCAGCATCCGCCCATCTGGAATGCTCATACCCTCCACAATCCCGGCATGCGACGACAGGAACAGCGATGCCCGCCCGGTCACCGGATGGCGCCGAACCAGACGCTGACGAACCGGCTTAAAGGCAATCC
>SHWN01000077.1 GCA_009693795.1 Acetobacteraceae bacterium | reverse complement strand
CGGATCGGCGCCGATCAGCCCTGCCACCTGTTCGCGCGTCGCCTCCACTGCCGCCTCGGCGCGATGGCCCATGATGTGCTCGGCACTGTGCGGATTGCCGTATTCTTCGCAGAACCAGGGCAGCATGGCGGCGAGCACGCGCGGATCGCAGCGCGTTGTGGCCTGGTTGTCCAGATAGACGGGGCGGTTCGGAGGGGCCGGCATTTCCATGCGGTGAAATCTGGTCTCAGGCCGCCACGCCGGAAAGGGTTTTTCCTAGCGCGGCTGCCATGTTCGCGTAGGCGCGAGCAAATCCTTCCACATGCTCAGCGTGGGCGTTCCAGGGGAAGGAGACGCGGATGGCCTGCTCGGCCAGTTCGCCCAGGCCCATGGCTGCCAGGACGTGGCTGGAGGAGATTTTACCCGCCGCGCAGGCTGCGCCGGCGCTGACGCAGACCCCGGCGAGGTCCAGCGCGATGACCTGTGCATCCGCGCGCACGCCGGGCAAGGCGAGGCAGGTGGTATTGGGCAAGCGTGGCACGCGGCCACCGACGATGACGGCGCCGTGCGCGACCGCCGTGCGTTCGGCGGCATCGCGCAAGGGCGCGAGCGCGGATGCATCGCCGGCCACCAGGGCGGCTGCGGCGAACCCCGCGCAGATTGCCACCGCCGGGGTGCCGCCACGCCGTCCGCGTTCCTGCCCGCCGCCGCTGATGAGGGGAGAAAGTGCGGTATGGGTGGGGGCCAGCAGCAGCGCCCCCACGCCAGCGGGGCCGCCCATTTTATGCGACGAGATCGCCGCCGAATCGGCCCCCGACGCCGCCAGAGAAAATGCCATCCGCCCTGCCGCCTGCACCGCGTCAACATGCAGCAGCGCACCATGGCGATGGCAGATCGTGGCGGCTTCGGCGATGGGCTGGATGGCGCCGGTTTCGTTATTCGCCGCCATCAGACAAACCAAAGCTGGCGCGCCCGACGCCAGCAGCACCTCCAGGGCCGCTAGATCAGCGATGCCTTCATGATCCACGGGCAAAAGCGTAGCGCCCTTGCTGGAAGAGAGTGTGGCGGGAGACAGAACGGCATCGTGCTCGGTGGCCCCGACGATCAGGCGGCGGTTGGCGCCCAGTGCGTACAAGGCCAGCGCATCGGCCTCCGTTGCGCCGGACGTGAACACCACATCCGCCGGGCGGGCGCCGAAACGGGCGGCCAGTTGCTCGCGGGCGTCTTCCAGAATGCGCCGCGCGGCGCGACCGGCGGCATGCACGGAATAGGGGTTGCCAAGCATGTTCCCGCCTGCGTCACCCCCTCCCCTCCCCAACGCCGCGATCAGCGCCGCACGCGCCGAGGGACGCAGCGGCTCGGTCGCATTCGCGTCGAGGTAAATCATTCCGCCGCGATCGAACGCGGTGCCAACGCCACGGCCCGGCCCGTGACCTTCCGCCCGATCACATCCGCCAGGCTGATGCCATCAAAGAAATAGCGGATTTGTTCTCCCAGCTCCGCCCATAATTCATGCGTTTGGCAGCGGCTGCGATCGGGCATGCAGCCACTGCCGCCAGCGAAGCAGCGTGTGGCCCGGAGCTCCTCATCCACCGCCGCCACGATTTCCGCGATCGGCACCGCCTGCGCCGGCCGCGCCAACCGATAGCCGCCGCCCGGCCCGCGCGCCGAGGCCACCAGCCCGGCGCGGCGCAGCTTGCCAAAAAGCTGCTCCAGATAGGACAGGCTGAGCTGCTGGCTGGCGGCGATTTCCGCCAGGGTGACTGGCCGGCGACCCGGCGCGGTGGCTTCGCGGTTGGCCAGGTCAACCAGCGCCATAACCGCATAACGGCCTTTGGTGGACAGATGCATGATCGCTCGTCCCTAATCCGCCGCCGCCGACCGCGTCGATGGCCAGCTGGCTTCCCCCGGCTGCATCCGGGCGACCCGCGCCTCTAGCTCCGCCAGTTCCTGGCGCAATCCTTCCAGATCGCGCAGCAGCGGGTCGATACTCTCGTCGCAGGGCATGCCATAGGGATCGAAATGCGGTTTGTCGCGCGGCAGCTGGCGATCCACCGGGCGGGCGGGAATACCCACCACCGTTGTATCCGCCGGCACCGCTTCCAGCACCACGGAATTGGAGCCGATGCGCGCGTTATCGCCGATCGTAATCGGGCCTAGCACCTTTGCCCCGGCGCCGATGATCACGTTGTTGCCCACGGTCGGGTGGCGTTTGCCGCCGCTGGTGCGGGCCACGCCGAGGGTGACCTGGTGATAAAGATAGCAATCATCGCCGATCTCGGCGGTCTCCCCAATCACAACTCCCATGCCGTGGTCGATGACGAGGCGGCGCCCCAGCCTGGCGGCCGGATGAATCTCGATACCCGTCAGCCAGCGCGCAAGATGTGAGGAGAAGCGGCCCAAAAATAGGAATCCTCTAAGCCACAACCAGTGCGAGAGTTTATGCCACATCACTGCATGCAGACCGGGATAACAGAACAGTACTTCAACCGAAGATCGCGCCGCTGGGTCGCGCTCTCGATAAGTTTGGACCATCTCCCGCAGAAACATGAAAGCCATGCAACAATTCCATTATGAAAGCTGGGCCCGCTTCCTCTATAGTCAAACCTACTCTGGGGTATGAAGCCACCCTGGGATGCGAACCTTGGTCTCGGCGTGAGCCGGAACCAGGGACAGAGGCAAAAGACCGAGGAAGCGACCCCACGGCACTTTACGTGACACCAGAATTAGTATTCCCGACTGGGTAAGTCAAGAATTGACCCATGCTGGGAACCGGCACGAGACATGCCGGGCAGGGATGCGGACGCGGGATTCGTACTGGCTACGGCAGGCTATCTGGCCACTCGCGACTGATCGACTTCAGGGGACGAAGAACCAGTTAGGCACGTATTTTTAGGACCGGCTGCGGCGGAATTTTCAAACCGCCGGGTGCTGCCGGATGCGACAGGAACGGATATAACTAAACCATGCCTGAAGTGATGTTTGCCGGCCCGGATGGCCGGCTTGAAGGTCGTTATCACCATTCCGGGGAACGAGGCGCCCCCGTGGCCTTGATCCTACATCCGCATCCGCAGCATGGCGGGACGATGAATAATCGTGTCACCTATGCCATGTACCAGGCGTTCCAGCGCCTGGGTTGCTCCGTGATGCGGTTCAATTTTCGTGGTGTGGGTCGCAGCCAGGGCCGCTACGATGGCGGCATTGGCGAAATCAGCGACGCCGCCGGCGCGCTGGACTGGATGCAGGCGGTGAACCCGAACGCGGGCGGGCTGTGGATCGCTGGCTATTCGTTCGGTGCCTTTGTCGGCATGCAGTTGCTGATGCGGCGGCCGGAGATTTCGGGCTGGGTCAGCGTCGCGCCGCCCGCCAATCATTACGATTTCGGCTTTCTGGCACCTTGCCCCTGCGGTGGGCTCATGATTCATGGCGATCAGGACGAGCTGGTGCCGGAACCGGCGGTGCAGAAGCTGGTGGACAAGCTGAACACGCAGAAGAACGTCACTGTCGATTATCGCATCTTCCAGGGTGCCGACCATGTCTTCGCTAGCCATGCCGAGCAGGTGGCGATGGCGGTGGAGGACCATGTTGGCAACGCCATCGCGCGACGGACCATGGCGCTGGCGGCGGATTGATACGGCACGGGTGAACCCAAAAGAGCGGGCTACTTCCCGTTTTTTTGTTCCATAGGTGTCAGAAGCGTAAAAAAGGCGCCTCACGGCGCCTTTTTCCGTTCAGCCAATAATCCGTAAGATCAGCGGATGATGATCTCCACACGGCGGTTCTGTGGCTCACGCACTCCCGGGCCCGTGGGCACCAGAAGAACCGTGTCACCAAACGCCTTGATCGCGATCTCGCCCTTCGCCACGCCGTTGCGCACCAGTTCCGCCGCCACCGTCTGCGCCCGGCGCATCGAGATGCCCTGGTTATACTTCGGAGTGCCCGAAGTATCGGCGTAGCCATTCACTTCCACCCGCGTGTGCTGGGTCGTCTTCGAAGTCTGGGCCGCTTCCCGGAGGATGCCGCGCGCCCGGTCCGTCAGGGTCGATTTGTCCCAATCAAAGAATACCAGGAACGATTTCCCAGCCGGCGCAGCAACCGGCGGAGCCACAGCTACTGGAGCGGCCTGCCCACCAAATCGGAAATTCACACCAACCTTGATCGTTTCGAGACGCGGTCGAGACTTGACGTTAGTCCCAAGTACAACATGCGTCTCCGAGCCCAGATCGTAGTGGATATACTCCGCCTTCACCGACCAGTTTGGATCCATCGCATACTCAATGCCGGCACCGGCCGACCAGCCCAAATGGTTTTTGCGTTGCCCGCCCAAGGTGCCGATAACCGCGATCGCCTCCGCATTCACCTCGCCGAAACCAAGGCCGCCCGTACCGTAAAGAAGAATATCTCCCATGGCATAGCCAGCACGCGCGCGCACTGAACCCAAGCTATTAACGCGCGTGCGGCAAGTGACGAAAGGATTCTGGCATGGCGCCTGACCCTTGATCCCTGCGGCGTCTAAGTCAGTTTCGAGACCGAGCACAAAATTATCGGTTAGATGGTGGTTGTACCCGACGGTACCGCCACCAATTATTCCGCGAAGGTTATGATCCGAATCCGCTCCCGTATACGCGTAAGGTGTGTGCCCCCACCCAGCGCCGCCAACATTGGCGCCGATGTAAAGACCAGTCCAATTCGTCGTGGTAGGTTGCGCCCGCGCCGCCGGGGCCTGCAGTGCCAAAGGTAACGCTA
This sequence comes from Acetobacteraceae bacterium, assembly GCA_009693795.1. Taxonomy (GTDB): domain Bacteria; phylum Pseudomonadota; class Alphaproteobacteria; order Acetobacterales; family Acetobacteraceae; genus SHWF01. Next base: position 6,130 of record SHWN01000077.1, on the reverse strand, counting down.
GGGCTGCCGCCGCCAAAAAAGTAGCTTTGAATGAAGTCACGCCTAACTCCTCGTAAGATACGCCTAAGGCAATGCACCCTGACAACGCGGCGATACGGCCCACAGACCGCAATGTCCATGCCTGCTTACATCATGCCGCGGAAAAAACGAGGGCATGCAGTTCCCTGATCGAGCGTGTAGGCGGCATTTGTGCCGTTATTGTGGCACATAAGCCACAGCGAAATAAAAGTCGTAGTATTCCACACCAACCCTGAAGGCCAGTTCAGAGGCTGCGCCCAAGGATGACGTCATCGCGCGCAGCTGATTCGCCCACCGGCCAGGGGGCGGGCCACCCCGGTCGTGCCTGGAAAGCTGAGCGGCAGGCCGGCCAGCACCCGGGCCCCCAGGAAGCCGAAACACTGCGCCTCCAGCGCATCGCCGTCCCAGCCGACAGCTTCCACGGATTCGACCGGCACCGACAGCGCGGCGCGCAAGGCCGCCATGATCGTCGGATTATGCCGCCCACCGCCACAGATCAGCCAGCGCCGGGGCGGGGCGGGGAAGCGCGCGGCGGCAACGGCGCCGGCGGTGAAGGCCACCAGGGTGGCGGCGCCGTCGGCGGGCGACAGCGCCGCCAGCCCGCTGGCCGCAATCGCGTGGGAGAAATCCAGTCGATCCAGCGATTTTGGCGGCGGAGCCAGGAAATACGGATGCGCGAGTAATTGGACGAGCATTGCCGCATCGGCGTGGCCGGCACGAGCGAGAGTGCCATCGCGGTCGAAGCGCGCACCCGTGTGGGTAAAAACCCAATCATCTAGCGGGCCATTGCCGGGGCCGGTATCGAAGGCGACCAGTTCATCGTCCGTGCCGATCCAGGTGACGTTCGCCACCCCACCGATATTCAGGATGGCGACGGGGCGTTCCAGGCCGGTGGAGAGGGCTTGGTGGAACACTGGCACCAGCGGGGCGCCCTGCCCCCCGGCGGCCACATCGGCGGAACGGAAATCATGCGCCACCGCGATCCCGGTTTCGCGCGCCAGCAGTGCCGCATCGCCCACCTGCCAGGTCCGGCGTCGCTCCGGTTGGTGCAGAATCGTCTGGCCGTGAAAACCGATCAGATCGGCCGGCTGGCCGAGTGCGCGGACCGCACGGATATGTGTCCAGGTGAGCCGGTGCACCGCATCCGCCAGCGCCCGATCGGTCTCCCCCAGCCCCACGGTCAAACTGGGCGCGCGATCCAGGATGGCGCGCAGATCGGCGCGCAGTGCGTCGTCATACGCCACGGTCAGGTTGGGGCCGAAGCGCCCCATCCGCACCCCGTCCGTCTCCAGCCAGGCGGCGTCGACGCCGTCGAGGGAGGTTCCGCTCATCAGCCCGATGGTCCGCAGCATTTTGTCTCGCGCCCGCCTGTGCTAACCCGCGCCATACCACTTAGCGGGCCATACGCGATGTCATCCAGCGATTTTCTCAAAGAAGCTAGGCAGCGAGGCTTCATACACCAATGCACCGACGAGGCAGCGCTGGACGCGGCCCTGCGCGCCGGGCCGATCGCCGCCTATATCGGCTTCGACTGCACCGCAAACAGCCTGCACGTTGGCAGCCTGCTGCAGAACATGATGCTACGCCTGCTGCAGAAGCACGGCCACAAGCCGATCGTCCTGCTGGGCGGCGGCACCACGCGCATCGGCGATCCGTCGGGCAAGGACGAAGCCCGCCAGATACTGACGGACGCGGTAATCGCCACCAACATGCAGGGCATCTGGCGGGTGTTTGAGCCGTTCCTTCGCTTTGGCGAGGGCGCGGCGGATGCGATGCTGACCAACAACGCGGACTGGCTGGACGCTTTGGGTTATATTGGGTTGCTACGCGATATCGGTACGCATTTCACGGTCAATCGGATGCTGACCTTCGATTCGGTGAAATTGCGACTGGATCGCGAGCAGCCGCTCACCTTCCTCGAATTCAACTACATGATCCTGCAAAGCTACGACTTCCGCGAACTGAACCGCCGCCATGGCGTGGTGTTGCAGATGGGGGGGGCAGACCAATGGGGCAACATCGTCTCTGGCGTGGAGTTAACACGGCGCACTGACGGCAAGCAGGTGTTCGGATTGACCACGCCGCTGATCGAGACGTCTTCTGGCCAGAAGATGGGCAAGACCGCGCGGGGCGCCATCTGGCTCACCGCCGACCGGCTCAGCCCCTATGATTACTGGCAGTTCTGGCGCAATACGGAAGACGCTGACGTCGGCCGCTTCCTGCGTTTATTTACTGAACTGCCGCTCTCGGAAATCCGTCGCCTTGAATCTCTCGGCGGCGCGGAAATTAACGAGGCGAAGAAGATTCTGGCCACTGAAGCCGCTAGCCTCGCGCACGGCCACGCGGCGGCAATCCTCGCCGCCGAAACCGCGCGCCGCGCGTTCGAGCAAGGCGAGGCTGCCGCCGACTTGCCCAGCATCGATATCGCCGTCGCTGACCTCCAGGCCGGCATCCTGGCTCCCGCTTTGTTCCACAAGGCTGGCCTCGTCACCAGTAACGGCGAAGCCCGACGCCTGATTCGCGGCGGCGGCGCGCGCCTGAACGACGTGCCTATTACCGACGAGGCGCTGGTGATCTCCGCCGCGGACCTGCGCGACGGCACCATCAAACTCTCCGCCGGTCGCAAGCAACATCGCCTGGTCCGCCCCAGCTAACCAATGATCCGGTGCACTCCGTCATAGTCCGCGAAGGCGGACCGTCTAAGCTTTGGCGTATTTCCGCGCCGCCTGGGGATGTTTCACGTGAAATCTCCCATAGGCTTATTCACAGGCTTACCCGTGATTTAAAACAACGCTTTCTAATAACACGATAAATGTTATAAAATCAAACGTCCGCGCGCGGTGCTTCAGTCACCTGAATTCCTCACACATCCCTGCCCTGCGGTCCCTAGCCCAAACGGCAGGCGCCCGCTCGATCACCCCGCCCTGTTATTCACCAAATCCGTCACCACCGCCGGATCGGCGAGTGTGGAAATATCCCCCAGACTATCCGTCTCATTCGCCGCAATCTTGCGCAAAATCCGCCGCATGATCTTGCCCGATCGCGTCTTCGGTAGCCCCGGCGCCCACTGGATCACATCCGGCGAGGCGATCGGCCCGATCTCCTTGCGCACCCAGCCCACCAGCTCCTTGCGCAAATCCTCCGTCGCCTCCACCCCAAGCATGAGGGTGACATAGGCATAGATCCCCTGTCCCTTGATCTCATGCGGATACCCCACCACCGCGGCTTCCGCTACCTTGGTATGCGCTACTAGCGCGCTTTCCACTTCGGCTGTGCCCATGCGATGGCCCGACACATTGATCACGTCATCGACGCGCCCGGTGATCCAATAATAGCCATCCGCGTCGCGCCGCGCGCCATCGCCAGTAAAATAAAGCCCCTTGTAGGTAGAAAAATAGGTCTGCACGAACCGCTCATGATCGCCATAAACCGTACGCATCTGTCCCGGCCAGGAATCCGCCAGACATAGATTGCCCTCGCACGCGCCATGTAATTCATGCCCATCGTTATCGACGATGATCGGCTTCACTCCCGGCAACGGCTTCGTCGCCGAACCTGGTTTCAAATCCGTCGCGCCCGGCAACGGGCTGATCAGAATTCCCCCCGTCTCCGTCTGCCACCAAGTATCCACGATCGGGCAACGATGATCGCCCACCACGCGATGGTACCACAGCCAGGCTTCCGGATTGATCGGCTCGCCTACGCTGCCCAAAAGCCGCAGCGACTTGCGAGATGTCCGCTCCACCGGCGCCACCCCATCGCGCATCAAGGCGCGGATCGCGGTGGGCGCGGTGTAGAAAATATTCACCTGATGCTTGTCCACCACCTGCCAGAAACGCGAGCTATCGGGATAATTTGGCACTCCCTCGAACATCAAGGTCGTCGCGCCGTTCGCCAGCGGCCCGTAAACGATATAACTATGCCCGGTCACCCAGCCTACATCGGCGGTGCACCAGTAAACCTCTCCGGGTTTGTAGTCGAATACGTTCTCATGCGTATAGCTAGTCCACACCATATAGCCGCCTGTGGTATGCAGCACGCCCTTCGGCTTGCCGGTCGAACCCGAGGTATATAAAATAAACAAAGGATCTTCCGCATTCATCTTCTCCGGCAGACAATCGGCGGCCGCCGCCGCCAGTAGCGCGTGATAATCATGATCCCGCCCGTGTTGCAGCGAGGGATTGCCCCCCGTCACCTTCACCACGATTACATGCTTCACGCTCGGGCAGTTTTTCAGCGCCTCATCCGTATTCGCCTTCAGCGGCACGGCACGCCCTGCACGCCTCCCCTCGTCCGCAGTGATGACGGCGACGGAGTTACAATCCTGAATCCGCCCCGCCAAGCTATCCGGCGAAAACCCGCCAAACACCACCGAGTGGATGGCGCCGATGCGCGCGCAGGCCAGCATCGCCACCGCCGCCTCCGGCACCATCGGCATATAGATCGTCACCACATCGCCCTTGGCAACGCCCAACGTCTTCATCGCATTCGCCAACCGGCACGTCTCGGCATACAATTCCCGATACGTTACCTTTCGCGACTGCGACGGATCATCGCCTTCCCAGATGATCGCCACCCGATCCCCATGCGCAGCCGCATGCCGGTCGAGGCAGGAAACCGAGGCATTCAGCACCCCATCCTCGAACCATTTGATGGCGACATTGCCGGTGAAGGTCGAGTTCTTAATCTTCGTCGGCTTCTTGATCCAGGCGATGCGGTCCACCTGCTCCGCCCAGAACCCATCCGGGTCGCGCGCTGCGCGCGCGCTCAGCGCCTCGTACTGTGCGGCGTTGATATGCGCATGCGCCGCGATTTCTGGGCGCACCTTGATCAGTTGGTCATCCGACATTGGGGCTCACTCCGGTCTCTTCGTCTTGAACTTATAATCCCGCGTCCGGTGGCACAAAGATCACCCCATCGCGGATATCCGTCACGATCGCATCCAGATGCTCGCCGGCACAGGGGCCGAGCAGGCACTCTCCGCTGACAATCCGAAACTCCGCCCCATGCGTGGCGCAGATGATGCGGATCTTGTCCAACGTCAGAAAATCATCATTGCGCCAGTTCAGCGGCACGCCGATATGCGGGCAGGAATTGACATAGACGAACACGCGCTCGCCTTTGCGCACCGCGAACAATCCGACGAACCCGTCCCGAGCGGGTGGAAACCCTTTCGATTCTCCGTCGCCGATCTCTTCCACCCGGCACAGCGCGCGCCATTCCGGCTCGATCAATTCTTTGATCCGCGCCATGTTCTAATCCGGTTGCCTGTCTATCTGCTTGTCCATTTTGACTCCCAACGCCTCGATCTCCGCATCCGAAAAGCCGAAATGATGCGCGATTTCGTGCACGAGAACGTTGCGCACAAGACGATACAGATCTTCCCCCGTCTCAATCCATTCGAGCAGAATCGGCTCGCGGAACAGGAAGATCATATCCGGCTCCTGCACCACATCGCCAACGCTACGTTGGGTCAGCGGTCGGCCGCGATACAGGCCCGTCAGCTCCCACGGCGTCTCGATCCCCATCTCCTCTAGGGTCTCGTCATCCGGCGCGTCTTCCACGACGATGCTGATGCCCTGAACATGCGCGGCCAGGTGTGCCGGAATGGCGGCGAAGGCGCGCTCCGCCAGGGCGATCAAATCGTCCGGGCTGGGCGGGATGGTAAATTGGGTCGGCGCGCTCATGCCACTATCGGCGCAGGCTGGCGCGAACTGGTCAAGCCTACCCTTGGCGAGCGACCCGTGGCAGGGTCCGCCCTATGCGAATCCATTTACAAAACCCCGACAACGACCCGCTCTTTGATTTTTCCCCCGGCCAATGGCAGGCGGCCGCTGCGCGCGCCGGCATGCTAGGCCAGGGGCATGAGGTCAGCATCGGCCACACGCGCGCCGACTGTGCCGCCGCCCTGGCCACGGCCGAAGTTCTGTTCGGTGACACCGCCGTCATCCGCGCACAGATTCCGCTCTCTGTGCCGCATCTGAAAATCATCCAGGCCACTATGGCGGGCGTCGACGGGCTGATGCCCCTCGACTGGCTGCCGCCCGGCGTGCAATTTTGGACCAATCGCGGCGTGCACGCAGCGAAGGCCGGTGAATACGCCATCATGGCT
>SHWN01000076.1 GCA_009693795.1 Acetobacteraceae bacterium | reverse complement strand
TGTCTCGTCCACATGCCACCTCGTAGTCACGGAGCGATTGCGCAAATTGAAGCGTTCAAGCAGCATCGGCGCATACTGAATAACCCAACGATGAACCGTGGCGTGATCAACGCTGATGCCCCGTTCGGCCATCATTTCTTCGAGGTTCCTCAGGCTCAGGCCGTAGGCGAGATACCAGCGTACGCAAAGCAGAATGACAGATCGATCAAAATCACAGGCCTTGAACATTAAATTCCCCCGAAACTCGGCGGAAAAGTATTGCCAGACAAAAGATAACCAAATATTTGCGACAGAACCAGATAGGGCGTGTTCGCTTACATCGATATTTTCTACAATACAAAACGAAGGCACGTCAGAAACGAGAGGCTGTCCCCCGTGGAGTTTGAACGTCGGAAAAAATGAACACCGATGGTGTCTAGAAAACTCGGGGCTATTCAGAAACCCATAGATTTAGACAATCTGAGTAAATGCAACTGTAATGCTAGAGCGGCTCGAATTTAAAGCCATCGCCGTCGCGCTTGATTTGGCCGGAGGACGGCGAGGGAAAATGCGCCGTGCAGACGAGAGTAGAGGTTTCGCACAGGCAGGAGAACAACTTGCGGCGTGATTCCCCTGCTTGCGGCGAGTTATAGTCGGCGCGCATGCCGAGTTCGGGGTATTTCGCCTGCAAGGGGGAATGGATCATGTCCCCGGTGATCACCGCGTCCACGCCGGGCTTGCCGACCTGGACGGAGTAATGATCGATCGTGTGGCCCGGAGTGGGGATCAGCTTCACGATGTCGCTCAGGACAAAATCGCTTTTAACGACCTGCTCGCGCTTGGCAGCGATGATCGGCAGGACGGAATCCGTGATCGGACCGTTGTTTTCCGGGTCCTTTTTCTCCTGCTCGGTCCAGTATTCCAGCTCACGATCGGAGAACATGTATTTGGCGTTGGCGAAGCTAGGGACCCAGCGTCCGTTTTCCAGGCGCGTATTCCAGCCGACATGATCGACATGCAGATGGGTGCACATCACGTAGTCGATCTTGTCCATCCCGACGCCAGTGGCGGCGAGGTTCTTTTCGAACGTGTCGAGCTTTAGCTTGTCCCAGAATGGGCGGGCGGCACGTGGCTTGTCGTTGCCAACACAGCTATCGACCAGGATGTTGTGGTGCGGGGTTTGCACCAGATAGGCCTGGATGCAGAGGACGATCTTGCCGTCCTGGTCCAGATAGCCGCCATCGGTCATCCATTGCTTGTTCTCCGCTAGCACTTCGGGCGTGAGCGATGGAAAGAAGCCGAGCGGATCGAAGAAGCCGCCTTCCTGCTCCACGATGCGGTGGATCGTTATATCGCCGACTTTGAACGTGGTGATGGCCATGGTGATGTTCCCCGACTTGATGAGGGATGCTAGCCGCAGTTCACAGTGCGCGCCAGCCGATGTCGTGGCGGCAGAAGCCGTCGGGCCAGTCGATTTTTTCGATCGCCGAGTAGGCGGCGTCGCGGGCGGCGCTGATGGTTTTGCCTGTGGCGCAAATGGTGAGCACGCGGCCGCCATAGGCACGGATGGTACCGTCAGCGTCTTGCGTGGTGCCAGAATGGAAAATTTGCGCATTTGACTTGGCGGCGGCCTGGTCCAGCGCGCGGATAATGCCGCCGCGTTTGGGGTCTCCCGGATAGCCTTGCGCGGCCATCACCACGGCGACACTGGAGAGAGCATCGTCCCAGCGGAGGTCGAAAAAATGCAGCTCGCCGTCATGCGCGGCGAGGAGGGCGGGGAGAAGGTCGGATTTCAGGCGTGGCAACAGGGCCTGGCATTCGGGATCGCCGAAGCGGACGTTGAATTCGATTAGTTTTGGCCCCGTATCGGTGAGCATGAGGCCGGCGAAGAGGACGCCTTTGAAGGGGGTGCCGCGTTTGGCCATTTCCGCCAAGGCTGGGCGGATGATGCTGGCCATGGCGGCTTCCTGCGCCTCGGGCGGGAAGCAGGGCGGGGGGGAATAGGCGCCCATGCCGCCGGTATTGGGGCCGGTATCGCCGTCCCCCACGCGTTTATGGTCCTGCGCGGCGCCGAACAGGAGGGCGTGTTTGCCGTCGCAGAGAGCAAAGAGAGAAACTTCCTCGCCGAGCAGGCATTCCTCGATGACGACGGCGGTGTTGGTGGCGCCGAACGTTTTTTCTTCCATGATCATGTCGATGGCGGCCAGCGCCTCAGCTTCGGTGGTGGCGACGACGACGCCTTTGCCGGCGGCAAGGCCGTCTGCCTTGACGACGATGGGGGCGCCGCGGCGGCGAATGAATTCGCGCGCGGCGTCGGCTTCATCGAAGCGTTCCCATTTGGCGGTGGGGATGCCAGCGGCGTCGGCGACTTCCTTGGTGAAGGTTTTGCTGCCTTCCAGCTGCGCGGCGGCGGCGGAGGGGCCGAAACAGGGGATGCCTTCCTGGGCCAGCTCATCGGCAAGACCGGCGACGAGGGGCGCTTCGGGGCCGACGACGACGAGATCGACCTGGTTATCGAGGGCGAAGGCAACGATGGAGGGGATTTCCAGCACGCCCATGGCGACATTCTCCGCCACTTGCGCGGTGCCGGGATTGCCGGGGGCGCACCATAGCTTGTCCAGGATCGGGCTGCCCGCGATGGCCCAGCAGAGCGCGTGCTCCCGTCCGCCCGATCCAATCACCAGAACCCGCATTGCTCTCTCCTTCATCGCCCATCTTCAGCGCGGGCGCCATCTAGCATAGGGTGGAGGAATGGACGAACCGCGCGCCGCCACAAACCCGGGCACCAACGCACCCGAATATACCGTGACCGAGATTTCCGGGGCGGTGAAACGCACGTTGGAAAGCCAGTTCGGGCGCATTCGTGTGCGCGGCGAAATTACCGAGCTGAAGCGCTATCCGTCGGGACATATTTATTTTTCGTTGAAGGATGAGGGCGGCAAGCTGGCTGCGGTGGCGTGGAAATCCGTGGCCTCGCGCTTGGGGATGGTGCCGGAGAACGGGGTGGAGGTAATCGCCACCGGCAAGATATCGGCATATGGCGACCGGTCTTCGTATCAGCTGATGGTGGACCGGCTGGAATATGCCGGGGCGGGAGCGTTGCTGGCGCGGATCGAGGCGCTGCGGGTGAAGCTGGCCGGCGAGGGGCTGTTCGACGCGGCGCGCAAGCTGGCGTTGCCGGGGTTGCCGTTGGTGATCGGGGTGGTGTCCTCGGAACGCGGGGCGGTCATTCAGGATATTCTCACGACGATTTTGCGGCGGTTTCCGCGCCAGATCCTGCTATGGCCGGTGCCGGTGCAGGGCGAGGGTGCGGCGGAGAAGATCGCGGCCGCCATTCGCGGGTTTGATGCGATAGTGGGCACGGCGGAGATCCCTCGGCCGGATGTGTTGATTGTGGCGCGTGGCGGCGGGTCGTTGGAAGATTTGATGGCGTTTAATGACGAGGGCGTGCTGCGCGCGGTGGCGGCGTGCTCGATCCCGCTGATTTCCGCTGTGGGGCATGAAACGGATACGACCTTGATCGATTTCGTCTCTGACCGGCGGGCACCGACACCGACGGCGGCGGCGGAGATGGCGATTCCGGCACGGGCGGATTTGCTGGCCGATCTGGCGCAGATCTCGGCGCGGTTGATCGGGGCGGTGCGGCGGGTGTCGCAGGAGCAGCGGCTGCGCTTGTCGCGCGCGGAGCGGGGGTTGCCGGATTTGCCGGCTCTGCTGGGCACCGCGCGCCAGCGGCTGGATGATCGGGGTGAGCGGTTGCGGCAGGCGTTGCCGAACCTGCTGGCGGCGCGGCGGGCCGGGCTGATGCGGGCGGAGCGCGGCTTACCCGACCTGCCGGCGCTGGTGCGCGCGCGGCGCGATGGGTTGTTGCTAGCAGGGACGCGGTTGGCTGGTGCGTTGCGCCGATCCGTTTCGGTAACGCAGACGCGGGCCGGGCGGACCCTGGCGCGGCTCACTCCGGCGCCGTTGCTGGGCGGCATGCGCGAGGCACGGGCGCGGCTGGAGGGGCTGGCGGCACGGTTGGAATCAGTTTCCCCCGAAGCCGTGTTGAAGCGTGGCTATGCGTTGGTGTTCGATGCGGCGGGGCATCCGTTAACATCGGCGGATTCGGTGCCGAGAGGGGCCGCGGTGCGGCTGCATTTCGCCGACGGGGATGTGCGCGCGGTGACCGAGGGCGGGCGTGGGCCGGTGGCGCAGAGCCGTTTACCGATTTAAGTTTTTGGGGATGAATAATGCTTCGATTGATTAGCGCGGCGCCTAGCCCTTATGCGCGCAAGGTTCGGATTGCCTTGGCGGAGAAGGGGATTCCGTTTGAGTTACTGACCGAAGTGCCGTGGAACGATGACACCACGGTGCCGTTATATAATCCGCTGGAAAAACTACCCGTGTTGCTGCTGGAGGATGGTGGCGCAGTTTACGAGTCTGCGTTTATTTTGGAGTGGTTGGAACGGATGTATCCGGAACCGGCGTTGATGCCGGCGGGGACGGAAGATTATCTGGCGGCGCGGAGGTATATGGTGCTGGCGGATGGGGTGTGTGACGCGTTTCTGATTTATTTCTTTGAGACATTGCGTGCGGAGGAACAGCGCAGCGCACCATGGGCGGCGCGACAATTGCGCAAAATCGAGGGCGGGGTGGCGGCGTTGGCGCGCGTTATTGGCGATCGGGATTACGCGGTGGGTGGGCGTTTGACCCTGGCGGATATTTCCGTCGTGGCGCCGCTTGGCTGGTTCGCAGTGCGGTTTCTGACCTTCGATTGGCGGGGGCGGCATCCGAATTTGGCGCAGTATTATGATCGGCTGGAGGAACGCGAGTCTTTCCGCGCGACGGTGCCGTATCCTCAGGTGTTGCGCGATCGTGTTGTTTAGAGCATTCGTCGCTTACGCTGAGACGGCACCAGCCCGCACCCCCACCCGGCCACCCATAAGCATACTGTCGTTGGGTGGCCGGGTGGGGGCTGGGCCGGTGCCGTCTTAGGTGACGAATACTCTAGGACGAATGGCCGAGCATGGTGGCGCCGGCAAAGCGGGCGCGGGCGCCGAGGGCTTCCTCAATGCGCAAAGCTTCGTTCCATTTCGCCATGCGTTCGCTGCGGGTAAAGCTGCCGACTTGAATTGACCAACACCCCAGGCGACGGCGAGGTGGATGATGGTGGTGTCTTCGGTCTCGCCGGAGCGGGCGGAGACGATGCCGGCGTAATTGTTTTCGCGGGCGGCGTCCCAGCAAGCTTTTAGTTCGGTTAATGTGCCGCGCTGGTTGGGTTTCAGTAGCACGGTATTGGCGGCACCGATTTTTGCCGCTTCGCGCAAACGGGTGGCATCGCTGACCAGGAAATCGTCGCCGACGATTTGGATTTTGTGGCCGACTTCGCGGGTGAAGGCGGCGAAACCTGCCGCGTCGTCCTCGGCCAGTGGGTCTTCGATGGAGATGATGGGGTAGCGGTCGATCCAGGCGATCAGCATGCGGATCATCTCGTCGCTGGAGAGGTCGCGGTTTTCGAGGCCGAGTTTGTAGCGGCCAGATGTGCCGAATTCGCTGGCGGCGACATCGAGGGCGATGGCGATTTGATCGCGCGGTTTGAAGCCGGCGCGGGTGATGGCGCGGACGAGCATTTCCAGCGCTTCTTCGTTGGTCTCAAACATTGGCCACCAGCCGCCTTCATCGGCGACGCCGGCGAGTTTTCCCGCATCTTTCATGAGGCTGCCGGCGGCGCGGTAAACCTCGGCGGTCCAATCGAGAGCCTCAGAAAAATTTTTCGCGGCGGGGCAGCAGATGAGAAAATCCTGGATATCGACGCGGCGGCCGGCATGCGCGCCGCCACCGAAAATCTGGATTTGCGGCAGGGGCATGAGCGTGGCGGCGGCGGCGCCGAGATAGCGATAAAGCGGCAATTGCGCGGCGGCGGCGGCGGCGTGGGCGGCGGCCATGGAAACGGCGAGAATGGCATTCGCACCCAGGCGCGATTTGTTGGGTGTGCCGTCCAGCGCGATGAGTTTGGTATCCAGCGTGGTTTGGTCTGCAGCGTCCACGCCGCGCATGGCGTCGGCGATCTCTCCGTTCACATTGGCAACCGCGCGCGTTACATCGTAGCCGCCGAATTTTTCACCGCCGTCGCGTAGATCGACAGCTTCGCCAGAGCCGGTGGAGGCGCCAGCGGGGGCGATGGCGCGGCCCATCTTGCCATTGGCCAGGGTGATATCGGCCTCCACCGTCGGGCGGCCACGGCTGTCCCAGACGCGGCGGCCGATGATCCTGGTGATGCTGGTGTCGGTCATGCTGTCAGTTCCTGAAGCCAGGCAACGCGAATATCCGACAACGTGGCGGGGGGTTGGATCAGCAGGGCACGGGCGACGCGGCCGATGCGGTTCTTGTCTGCTTCCTCGGTGATGTATTCGGCCGGGGATTTACCGTCCACGCGGGCGAGGAACAGGCCGGGAAGTAAATGCGCGGCGCGGATTTCGAGTTGCTCCGCGGGCTCCCAGGTAATGTGTGAGAGATAGGTTTCGCTCAGCGCGTCGAAGCAGGTGAGAAAATGATCGCGCGCGCCGGGGGTCCAGAGGCATTTGAGGAGGAGGTGGTTGAGGCAGAAGGCGAGGTCGAAGGCGGGGTCGCCCCACCAGGCGCATTCGGCGTCCAGAAAGACCGGGCCGTCGGGCCCGACGAGGATGTTTTTTGGACTGACATCGCCATGCACGAGGGCGCGTTTATTTTGCTGTGTGGTCAACACAAGGGTGTGCAGCGCGCCGGCTAGGTCGGGATGTCGCGCAGCGGTGGCGACGAGATAGGGTTCCAGGCGGATATCAAAGAAAATTTCGTCGGTGGGGAATTCGTCCTCAATGGAGGGATCGGCGGCGGTGGTGGCGTGGATGCGCGCGAGGGTTTCGGCCACCTGGGCGGCGAAATGCGGATCGGCGTGGCCATGCTGGAGTTCGGTTTTCCACAGGCGGAATGTGTCGGGCGGCAGAAAGGCCATCGCGAGGGTACCGCTGACAGCATCCTGGCCGAGCAGTTTAGGGACCGCGCCCGGGGCGGCCGCTTCGGCGTGATGCATCCAGGCGGCCTCAAACTGGTTGCGCTCGACCGGGGCGTGCCAATCGGCAGCAACCCGCAATTTGGGCAGCGCGCGCTTGACGCAAATCGGGCCGGCCGGGAGATCGATGCGCCAGATATCGGAGGAGACGCCGCCGGTCAGTCGTTCGCCGGTGATGACGCCGCCCACCGGCAGATGCATGCGGAGAAGCGCGGCGCGAATTTCTTCGGGTGGGGTCTCGGGGGGCATGGGTTCATCTAAGGCGCGATGATTGGGTGGGCAACTGGACTTGTGGATGAGGTAATGGCTTTCTGGCGGGAAAGGCAAGACGTGGATGCCCGCAGGCGCGGGCGTGACGGTGCAAGATGGGGGACGCGATGATCGAGAATCCAGTGCGGCAAAAACTGCTCGCGGGTGGCACGGTGTTTGGCACCATGGCATTTGATTTTTTTACGCCGGGCCTGTGCCCGACCTTGGCGGCGGCGGGGGCCGAATTTGTCATTTTCTGCATGGAACATGGCGGGGTCGGGATCGATACCATCAAGCAGCAGGTGCGCTACGCGAAGGCCTCCGGCATTGTGCCGTTGGTGCGCGTGGCGCGGTGCGAGCGGCATTTGGTTTCCACGGTGTTGGATGCCGGGGTACTGGGGGTGATGGTGCCGTTCATAGAAAGCGCCCCGCAGGCGCGGGAGTTTGTCTCCTGGTGCCGGTATCGGCCCGAGGGGGTGCGGGGGCTGGCGTTTGGCTTCGCGCATGACGATTACACCGAGGGCGCCGTGGCACCAAAAATGGCGGCGGCGAATGCGGCGATCCTGACCATCGCACTGATCGAATCGGCTAAGGGGGCGGAGAACGCGGCGGAGATTTTTGCCACGCCGGGGATCGATCTGGGTTGGATCGGGCATTACGACCTATCCAACAGCCTGGGGCTGACCGAGCAGTTCGAGCATCCGACCTATCAGGCGGCGGTGGCAGGGATCGTCACGGCGGCACAGGCGGCGGGGACACCGCTGGGCTGGTTGGCGGGGAGTGCCGCCGCGGGTAAGGACGGGCTGGCGCGCGGGTTCCGGGCGATTGCGGTGGATAATGATGTCGGGTTGCTGCGCGCAGCGCTGAAACAGGGGATCGCAGCCCTCAAGGCTTAATCGTTCAGCAAGGGGTTGTGTGGCACATACGGCAGCATGTCGCTGACGCCCAACAATCCGTTTCTGGATCGGTTCCTCACCACCGTGCCGCATGAGGCGGCGGGGAGTGTTACGCCCGAGCAACTAGCGGCGGTGCAACGGGCCGCTGGCATATGTTTCACGGTGGAGCATGCGGTGAATATTCGCCGTTCGCTGCGCCTGCCCCGGGAGTGGTTCTATCTGGTGCTGCTGTTCGGGCGGGAGCGGACGCGGCGCGGATAAGGCGCGGATCGGGTGCGCGCGGAGGTGTTCGCACGCGGAAGTGATGATGATCGTAGCCGAAACCCTGCTGAGCACGACGGTTCGGATTGGCGACGCGGGGCTGATATGGTTTCTATTCCTATCTGTTCGGGCGGCCCCGCATGGTGATGCATGTGTGGTGAACCATAACTGGTGCACGGATTTCGTGGTAGGATGGCCGCGCTGCAAACTGTGACCTTGTCGAAGGACGACTGATCTATGCCGAGCGATCTGCCTTCTCAGACGCCGCCAGGCGCGGCGGCCCCGATCGGGGGAAATATCGCCCCAACACGGAGCGGAGCGACGAGGACTGGCAGGCCAACGGCCGGGACGAGCAGTGCCGCGACCTATGTGCGTCGCTATTCGGCGCAAAACCGAAGCTTTGGCGGCAGGGCGGAAGAGCCGGCGGGGATCTCGAACAGTTTTACCCTGGCTATGCTGGCGCCATTACCGCATGGAGGAACGACCGTATCGTCGGCGGTCATCAACGCACCGCCGGTTGCGGCCGTTTCGCAATTCGTCCGGGCTCATGGAGCCGGCATGGTCAATCAGTCGGCGCGCCAGGCGCAGCGTGTCGGCAACGCAGAGGCGCTGGCCGCCTTGTGCGGGTTGCGCTCACGCGCCTGGGTGAACAACGTGCGCGAGGCGCTAGGCAAGCAACTGGCCTCAGAATACCCGACCTTCGACCCCAAGGTAAATGCGATTCTGCAGATGCAGCAGCATATCATGGCGAATTACGCGGCCGGGCAAGAGACCGCCCCGCAAGTCTTGAATGAGCGGGGCAAGAAGACGTTATGCGCCGATCTTCCCTATTTGCCAGATTATCGCACGGCAGTCCGGGTGAGTGAGCAGGCAAATATTCGTTCTCGGTAGGCATTCGCGCGGAGTGTGAGTTGGTGAACACAACAGCTCTAGCGAGGGTGTTCATCGTCGGTCTCGGCACATTGGTGGTGCCGCTTGATTCCTCAGTCAATGTGGGGTTTCCAGCTATCGTGGCGGCATTCACGCTGGCGGTACCCGATATCCAATGGGTGGTCATCGCCTATGTGTTGACGCAGACATCCTTGTTGCTCGTCTTCGGACGGGTGGCGGATATGCTCGGCTATCGGCGCGTGTTTTTGGTCGGGTGTGCCTGGAGCGCGGTCGCGTTTGTATTGTGCGGGCTGACGACGGGGTACGGCTTCCTGCTGTTCGCGCGCGTGATGCAGGGGGTGGGCGCGGGGATGGTGTTGAGCAGCGGACCGGCTTTGGTGACGGCATTGTTCCCCGAAGCGGCGCGGGCACGGGTGCTGGGCCTTTATACGATGATCTTTGGCATTGGCGCAGCGCTTGGGCTGCTGATCGCCGGGGTGCTGGTGGCGCCGTTCGGCTGGTCTGCCGTGTTCTGGTACCGGGCACCGATTTCGGCCCTGGCCTTTATACTGGTCTGGGTATTCGTGCCGCCCCCCCCTGCCCTGCCCCGTGAGGCACAAACATTCGATGCGCTGGGTGCCCTACTATTGGCGGGGGCGATCGCGGCGACCTTGTTCAGCTTCAATCGGCTGCCGCATGCGGGCACGGCGCCGGTCGCGTTGATCCTTTGTATCAGCGCGGCGGTGGCGGGGTTTGTTGGTTTTGTCGCGCAGCAACGCCGGGTGGCGCAGCCGATCATTCATCTCGGGTATTTTCGCAATCCGGATTTTTGCCTGATCAATGGCGCGCATGCATTGGTCCAGCTGGCGGGGTTTTCGATCAATCTTCTGGGGCCGTTTTTCCTCGCACAATTTACCGATCTTTCGGTGCCGATGACGGGGGTGGTGCTGGCGAGTTCGGCATGCGGGATTATTCTGGCCGCGCCCGCGGCGGGGTGGTTAGCCGGACGGCTGAGCGCGGAGCGACTTGTGCTGATTGGCATGGGCTGTGTGGCGCTGGGCCAGGCGGGGGTGGCGCTCGGCGCGGCGCGGGTGCCGATCTACTGGATTGCGCTGGCGTTTCTCGTCCAGGGCGTCGGGGTGGGAACGTTCCAGACCGCCTATCTGGATGTGGTGACTGCGACCTTGCCGCGCGCGGAGCGCGGGGTGGCGGGCGCGTTGGGCATGCTGACGCGCACATTCGGGACGGTGAGCGGAGCGACGTTGCTGTTCCTCGCCTTTTCCACCGTGCGCGACTGGCATGTGGCGCAGGGCATGGCAGGGCAGGAGGCATTTCTGGCTGGGCTGCGCATCGGGTTCGGCTGCGCGGCGGCGATCCCGATTCTGCTGATCCTGGTGGTGCTGCGACGCGGCGGGCGCTGGCTGGGCTGATACCAGGTCTTGGTGCGCGCGACCGATCGGCAAGCAAGATTGGGGGCTTTGTCCCCAAACCTCCAACAGGGAGCAGTGCTCGCTGGACCCCTAGCTGTATGGTGCTGATTGAAAAGGGGAGGTGAGGAACTGTTTCCACCAGAATCCTAGCCCCCTTCTCAATCAGCCCTAAATGAATGGGTTCTAAGCGTCTGTCCGGAAACTTCTTAAATCCGATGAATTGCCTGTGACTCTCTAGCGACTGGCGCCCTTCGTAGAAGACGACTGAT
>SHWN01000075.1 GCA_009693795.1 Acetobacteraceae bacterium | reverse complement strand
AGCAAGGCTCTACCGGATCGGCTGTGCGATTGATCAAGGACGGCGGCACCGTCAAAGTCCCAGTGCTGGTCAACGAAATCATTACAGTACACTTCATTGTCGATAGCGGAGCGTCAGACGTCAGTGTCCCGGCAGACGTGGTGCGTACGTTGGTTCGCACAGGAACCATCACTGATGGCGACTTCGTGGGTGAACAGACCTATGTCCTGGCTGATGGAAGCAAGGTGAAGTCAAAGACTTTTCGTATCAGGTCACTGAAAGTCGGGGATCACGTGTTGCAGAACGTCATGGGCAGTGTCGAAGGCATTGATAGCAGCCTTTTGCTCGGTCAGTCATTCCTCAGTAGGTTTAGAAAGTGGTCGATCGACAACACCCAGGAAACATTATACGACTGTAAGGAAGAGAAGGTTCGACTTCTTGCGTTTACTTTTTTCGATGGGAAGATGGGGAACGGAAAAGTTGTTACTTCGGATAGCGAATTCAGTATGAAGTGGTCACCAATTGTACCAGGCAGCGTCGGCGGATCAAGGTGGGAGGTGGCGTGCGGGAAGCTATAGATACCTCTTTTGCATGCTGCGCTGTCATGTCAGCGTTTATGTTTCAGCGCGGACACTGGCGAATGGATGAAGAATATCGAGTGATTCTTATCCAGCGTTGATTTCATGCTCGCTTTATGAAGCTGGATATATTTCGCCTGCTCTGCTGGCGTATCCCGCGCATCGATGACATAGACAGATGCTTGAGAGTCAGCAATCGCTGCAGCTCCTGCTTCGGCGAGCGCGTCGTGGTGAAGCTGGAGGGGGGATGTCCCGATCTCTGTTGAAATTGGCCGATCGAGCGCCGCTGGTTTTGGACGTTAGGCTGCGGCGCTCTGCCGTTCAAGAACTGGTTTGATGGTGTGCCTGGCGCCATGAGCGGCTAGTGCGGCCTTGAGGATCGGCAGTTGGCGATGGGCCTTGAGACGACGAAAGCCTTTGGCGGCCTCCAGCATGGCGGCTCCTGTCCAGCGCAGGGCCATTGGGCATCGCGCCAGTGCTTCACATTGCGGCAGACGCGCATGCTCGCCAACCGAGCGCACCTGTTCGTGTTCGTCACCAACCGGGCCGTGCCGTATACCAACAACATCTCCGAGCCCCATCTCCGGCCGCGTCGGCATGACAAATGGCGGGGCGCTTGCCATGATCGGTCCCAACCATGAACGGAGGAAACTATGCAACTCGACCTGAGCGGCAAGCGTGCGATCATCTGCGGCGGCAGTCGGGGGATCGGCCGGGCCATTGCGTTGGCATTCGCGCAAGCCGGTGCCGGCGTGTCCATCTGCGCGCGCGGGGCGGAGGCGCTGGAGGCCACGCGTAAGGACATCGCTGCGTATGGTCATACGGCCCATGCCGCATCCTGCGATCTGTCGCAGGCCGATGCCATCAAAGCCTATATCGCCGGCGCGGCCGCGGTATTGGGTCGGGTGGATATCCTGGTCAACAACGCCTCCGGATTCGGGCAGTCGGACGATCAGAAAGGCTGGGATCTTAGTTATGCGGTGGATGTGATGGCCACCGTGCATGCGTCCCACGCGGCGATCGATCATCTGAAAGCAGCAAAGGGCTGCATCATCAATATTTCCTCTATTTCCGCGCTGCGTGCCTCGGCGCGATCCGCGCCTTATGGCGCGGCGAAGGCGGCGGTGATCCATTACACCCTGAGCCAGGCGCAGATGTATGCGCGCGATGGGGTGCGGGCGAACGCCATTTCCCCCGGCTCCATTGAATTTCCGGGCGGCGTGTGGGATCAGCGTAAGACATCGAATCCGGGGCTTTACAACGCAGTACTGAAATCTATTCCGTTCGGCCGGCTGGGCCACCCGGAGGAGATCGCCAATGTGGCGTTGTTCCTTGCTTCGCCCCTGGCGGCCTGGGTCACGGGGCAGGCCATCTCCGTCGATGGCGGGCAGTTGTTGTAGGGGGTGCTATCGGGGAGAGGGTTAAGGAAGGCCTCAAACTTTCCGGTCTGGGTCGGTTGCTGGAAACCATGCCCGCGCGGGCATCATAGTTAGGAACGAACTCGCATGAGATATCTTGCACGACGCGCTGCCTTGCTGCTGGCTGGCGCTGCTTTTTTCACTGGCCCCAATGCCATGGCGCAAGATGCCGCGAACTGGCCCAGTAAGCCGGTGAAGGTGGTGGTGAATTTCGGTCCGGCCGGGAGTGCCGATAATTCCATGCGCCCCTTCGCCGAACGGCTTTCACGGGCGCTGGGCCAGCAGTTCGTGATCGATAATCGCGGTGGCGCTTCCGGCGCCATAGGCCTGGAAGCGGTGATGAAATCCGCACCAGATGGCTATACCTTCGCCGTCACGCCGGGGCTTTCCATGACCATCCTGCCGCATCTGCGTAAGGTGTCCTACGACCCGCTGAAGGATTTTGCCCCGGTTTCGCAGTTCACGAACGGCACCTTGCTGTTCGCCGTCCACCCCTCCGTCGCCGCCAATTCGATCCAGGAAGTGGTCGCCTACGCCAAAGCCAACCCCGGCAAGCTGTCCTGGGGCACGGCCGGCGTCGGCTCGCAGGGCCATATCACGGCTGAAACCTTCAAACTCTTCGCTGGCATCGACATCCTGCACGTGCCCTATCGCGGCGGCGGCGAATCGCTGGCCGATTTCCTCGCCGGCGTGGTGCAGATCCACGCCGACCCCAACACCATGCCCCATGTCGCCGGCGGCAAGGCCAAGCTGCTCGCCGTGCTGGACCGCCAGCGCCACCCGGACTACCCGAATGTGCCGATCCTGAAGGAAATCTATCCGGAGCTCGATTTCCTCTCCTGGTTCGCGATGTATGCCCCCGCCGGCACGCCGCAGCCGATCATCGACAAGCTCTCTGCCGAGATGAACAAGATCGCGCGCGATCAGGAGTTGAATGCCTATTTCCAGAAATTCGCCCTGCGCGGCAACCCCGGCACCCCGGCGGAACTCGGGGAACTCACCCGCCAGGATCATGCCCTCTATGGCGCCCTGATCAAGCGCCTCAACATCCGTGCCGAGTAACCCGAGGAGACCCATGATGCCGCTCACCATCCGCCCGATCGGTCCGGTCAATAACAGTTTCGGTGCCGAGGTGAGTGGCATCGACCTCTCCCGCCCGCTCGGCAATGAAGGCGTGGCGGCGATTTGGGATGCGATCGGCGTACAGCCCTGTCACAGTTTGTGAGCTTAATTGTGGGCTAATGAATGATCTGGATATTTATTATCGATGCGTCGCAGGTGAACGAGAGGTGACGACGTTGAATGGCGACATAAACGCCGCCTGTGTATCGGATATTTCCTCCAACCCGCTGCGAATTGCTTGAGGGGCCCCGGACGGGGATTGAAACCAAACCCCAAAACAAGGTGGATACAGGCCCGGCCAGTCCGGGAACCCCCGCTGGCCGACCCAAAGGCGCTCGCCATCGGGCCACGGTAGCCATCGAGGCCCTGCTGGAGGGGGAGGGCGAGGCCATCGCCCGGAAGACCATAGAGGCTGCCAAGGCGGGCGACATGGTCGCCATCAGGCTGGTGCTGGACCCGGATCTGCCCGCCAGGGAAGTCGGCGCCATCCACATCGAGCTTCCACCCATCCATGACGCTGGGGGGGGCCGCAGACGCCCAGCAGGAAGTCCTCAGGGCAGCCTGCTCCGGTGAGTTGCTGCTGGATGAGGCCGAGGCGCTTTCGGGTCTGCTGGAGGCTCGTTGGCAGTCTCTGGAGACTCAGGAGATGGAGGCCCGGTTGAGTGAGTTAAATTGGCGCGCCAATGCCTCGCACGGCTTCAAATAGTTTGAGACGCAGGATTACGCGATTGCAACTTGCTAGGTCGAAAGCCATGACAGCCGCTCAGGCCCAAGCAACACGTTGCTTCATTTGCTCACGAAGCTTCAGGCCATGAGCAAGGGCGGCTTTTTGAAGTCAGGGCATGGCGCGTCAGGCTTGGGGACTGATTTAGGGATCGCGGTCAGCCGAAATCTAATTAGCTTTTTAATTTCAGTGAGTTGATAAAATTAGTTGGCGGAGGGGATGGGATTCGAACCCACGGTACGCCTTAACAGCGTACAACGGTTTAGCAAACCGCCGCCTTCAGCCACTCGGCCACCCCTCCGCCGGAGCGTCGTTGGGGAAACTCCCCACACGGCGTTTGCACGTTAATCCTAGGGCCTGGGGCCAAGGGCGTCAAACTATGCGGACGGCAAATGATCTAACTAGCCGACGTGGCGAGCACAGAGAGGACGGAGCGGCCATATCGGGCCAGTTTGGACGCACCGACCCCCTTGATCTGGCCCAGATCATCAAGGTCCGACGGGCGGGTGGCGGCGATATCGCGAAGCACGCTGTCATGGAAGATCACATAGGGGGGGATCCGCTGGGACCTCGCCTGCTCCGCACGCCAGGCTCGCAGTGCCTCGAACAGGGCAGGGGGTACATCCTGGACCATGGACGGCACATGCCCGTCGCGTTTGGTCTCCGTGCGGGTGCGGCGCTCGGGGCGCGGCGCCGAGTCAAGGCGCAGCATCACGCGTTCCTCGCCGCGCAGGATGGGACGTGCGGGATTGGCGACGAGGTAGAGGCCGCCATGGCCGGCGGTGTCGATATCCAACGCGCCCAGCGCGATTAACTGGCGAATAACGCCGCGCCAAAACGGGGCGGCGTGGTCAGCGCCGATGCCGAAGACGGGCAGTCGGTCGTGATGGTGGCGCAGCACGGGTTCGGTCTTTTCGCCACGCAGTACGGCAATGATATGCAAGGCACCGAAGATCTGGTCCGTGCGGTAGACGGCCGAGAGGATTTTCTGTGCCTCCGTCGTGCCGTCATAGGTGGTCGGAGGGGCCGCGCAATTGTCGCAATGTCCGCAGGGTTCGGGTAAATTTTCACCGAAGCATGTAAGCAGGCGTTCGGTGCGGCACTCGACCGTTTCGGTCAGCGAGATCATAGTTTCAAGGCGCGCGCGCATGACGTGCTTTTGCTGTTCCGGAGCCGCCGATTGCATCAGCCAATGCCGGGAACGGGCGATATCCTCGCCGCCATACAGTAGGAACGTTTCGGAGGGATCGCCATCGCGCCCGGCGCGGCCGATCTGCTGGTAAAAGGCTTCCGGGCTATCGGGCATGTCCAGATGCACGACGAAGCGCACATCGGGGCGGTCGATGCCCATGCCGAAGGCGATGGTGGCCACCATAATCACGGCCTCGCCGGAGCGAAAGCGCATGAGACCCTCGCGTTTTTCTGCTGGGGCGAGGCCGGCGTGGAAGGTAACCGCCGAAAAACCTTTTTCGCGCAGGCGTTCGGCGGTGCGTTCGGTCTTGGCGCGGCTGGCGCAGTAGACGATGCCGCAGGCGCCTTTGTGGCGTGACAAGAAATCCAGTAACTGCGCGGTCTCGCCGATCTTTGGCTGCGCCGTGATGTGCAGATTGGGGCGGTGAAAGCTGGCGAGAAAAACCTTGGCATCCGGCATGTTCAGCGCGTGCAGAATATCGTCGCGCGTGCGCGGGTCGGCGGTGGCCGTCAGCGCGATGCGCGGCACGTTGGGGAAATGCTCGGCGAGGCAGGCCAGCAAGCGGTATTCCGGGCGGAACTCATGACCCCATTGCGACACGCAATGCGCTTCATCTATGGCGATCAGCGCTATCGGCAGGCGGGTGAGGCGATCGAGCGTGCCATTCGACAGCAGGCGTTCGGGGGAGACATAGAGCAGGTCCAGATTGCCCTGGATCAGGTCGCGGGTGACATCGCGGGCCTCGGTGGGGTCGAGCTCGGAATGCAAGGCCCCGGCGGCGATGCCGGCCTGGCGCAGGGCTGCCACCTGATCATCCATCAGCGCGATCAGCGGGGAGATGACGATGGCGGTACCGGGGCGGCACAAAGCGGGGATCTGGTAGCAGAGGCTCTTGCCCCCGCCGGTTGGCATCAGCACCAGTGCGTCGCCGCCGGCCAGGACGTGTTGGACGGCTTGTTCCTGCAGGCCACGGAATTCGGGAAAGCCAAAGACGCGACGCAAAATTTCCGTAGGGTCGCGTTGCTGCGTGATGGGGCCGGCATCCATGGGCAAGACGTGCCGGGTAGGCAGAGTCGCGTCAACCTTGGGTTTAGTTTGAAGTCCGGCACCGGCCTGCACCCCCACCCGGCGACCTAACGACAGTATGCTATGGGTGGCCGGGTTGGGGGTGCGGGCCGGTGCCGGACTTCAAACGAAGACACGTCCCAACCTTGTCGGGTGATGGTTGGCCCCGTACACTCGGCGATCAACAGAAACTGGGATGAAACACATGGCCGTGCAAGCGTCCGAGAAAGCCAAAGCCGAACTAGCCCCCACCGGGGTGCTGCGCGCGGGGATCAATATGGGAAATTTCCTCCTCGTCACCGGGCGGACGCCCGATGGCGATCCGGATGGCTGCTCGCCCGATATGGCGCGTGCCATCGCCGCACGGCTGGGGGTGCCGCTGAAGCTGGTGCCTTACAAGACACCCGGCGAGCTGGGTGACGCGGTGGGCGGCAATGCCTGGGATATCGGCCTGATCGGGGCGGAGCCGCAGCGCGCCGAGAAAATCGCCTTCTCGGCTGCCTATGTGGAGATCGAGGCGACCTATCTGGTGCCGGCCGGATCGCCGATCCAGTCGGTGGCCGATGTGGACCAGCCCGGAGTCCGCGTGGTGACCACGGCGCGCAGTGCCTATGGTCTGTGGCTGGAGAACAATATCAAGCAGGCCACCCTGACCCTAACCGAAGGGCTGGACGGATCCTTCAATAAATTCGTGGATGAGAAGTTGGATGCCCTGTCCGGCCTGCGCCCGCGTCTGATCGAGGATGTGAAGAAACTGCCGGGCGCGCGCATTCTGGACGGCCAGTTCGCCGCCGTGCAGCAGGCCGTAGGCACGGCGAAGGGAAACACCGAAGGTGCTGCGTTCCTGCGCATCTTTGTCGAGGAAGCCAAGGCATCCGGCTTTGTCAAAAGCCTGATCGAGAAGCACGGCACAGTCGGCCGGTTGTCTGTCGCGCCGGCGGCGTAAGGCGGTTATTCCCCCACCACCCGCGTGGGTGGTGGGGGAATGAGTGGTTAGAACCCAGGCACGACCGGTGCGTTATCCGCATCCGGGGCATGTTCCAGCGCCCCTTTATGGTCGATTGCTAGAACGATGAGCGCGCCGCCAACTACCATGGCGCCAATGGCCAGAAGCCCCCACATGAAGCTGCCGGTGGCATCCTTGATCAGGCCCAGCAGCCAGGGCGCAACGAAAGCCCCCAGTGCGGCAACCGAGTTGATGAAGGCGATGCCCACTGCGGCCGATGGCCCGGTCAGGAAGGCGGGCGCCAAAGTCCAGAACACAGGCAGTGAGGCATTCAACCCTATGGCGGAGAGGGTGAAGGCCACCATCTTCATCACCGGATCGTCGATCACAGCTGCGGCGGCGACCCCGATGGCGGCCAGCATCATCGCGCCGAACAGATGGTATTTGCGTTCCATCGCCCGATCCGAATGCCGGCCCCAATAGATCATCGCCACCGCCCCGCAAGCCGGCGGAATAATGGCGACCAGGCCCGTTTGCATATTGGTCAGGCCGAAGCCCTTGACGATCGTCGGCAAGAAGAACCCGACACCCAGCACCAGCGAGGCGATGGCATAGGCCACCACGCTGAGCGCCAGCACGCGCGGATTAATCAGGGTTTCCAGCATGCCAAGGGATAGATGCTCGGCCTTCCGGGTGTGCTCGCCATCGATGCGAGATTCGAGCCAGTTGCGTTCATCCTCTTCCAGCCAGCCGGTGGCTTCTTTCGGCCGATCGGTCAGGTAGTAGAACGTGGCGATGCCGAGAAGGACGGACGGAATGCCTTCCAGCAAGAACAGCCATTGCCAGCCCTTCAGCCCCATCATGCCATCCAGATAAAGCAGCGAGGTGGAAAGCGGCGAACCAATGGCCGAGGAGAGCGGGATACAGGCCATGAACAACCCGGTGACGCGCGCGCGATACGTGCCGGGGAACCAAAGTGTCAGGTAGAAGATAATGCCGGGAAAGAAGCCCGCCTCCGCGACACCCAGCAGCACGCGTAGGGTGTAGAAGCTGTATTCACCGGCGGTAAACATCATGGCGCAGGCGATGATGCCCCAGGTGACCATGATGCGGGCCAGCCATTTACGTGCGCCGTATTTCACCAGAAGCACGTTGGACGGCGTTTCGCACAACATATAGGCAATGAACAAAATGCCAGCACCAAATCCAAAGACGGATGGAGAAAAGTGTAGATCCTTGTTCATGTCGAGCGCGGCAAAGCTAACATTCACGCGGTCAAGAAAATTAAAGAAATAACACAGCATCAGAAACGGAACGAGGTGCCAAAACACCTTCTTCATTGTTCGTTGTTCAACTGATTCCATATCCATCTCCTTCGATTTTTATGTTGCATCGCAGCATTTATAATTTCTAAACGCAAACGTGACGCTATCGACAGGCAAAGAAAGCTTATGCAACATCTTGCGGATCCGCAAGAAATGCGTCGCCCTGCGGTAACATAACGAATTAGGAACGATCATGCGCGCCTGGGCTGTTGTCGAAAACGGAAAACCCTTGCAGGAAATTGAGCTGCCAACACCGGAGCCGAAAGGCACGGAAGTATTGGTGGAGGTGACGCATTGCGGCGTCTGCCATTCCGATCTGCATATCTGGGAAGGGTTCTACGACCTGGGCAGCGGCAAATCGATGTCGTTGAAGGATCGCGGGGTGAAGCTGCCGCTGGCGATGGGGCATGAAATCGTCGGGCGCGTGCGCAAGCTGGGGCCGGATGCAGCCGGCAAGGGCGTGAAGGAAGGCGATCTGCGCATCGTCTATCCCTGGCTCGGCTGCGGGCATTGCGAGAAGTGCCTAGCCGATGAAGATAATATGTGCCTAGTGGGCAACAGCCTCGGTGTTTACCAGAATGGCGGCTATGGCACGCATGTGTTGGCGCCGCATCCGCGCCATCTGGTGGATCCCGGCACGCTGGATCCGGCGGTGGCGGCCACCTATGCCTGTTCCGGCATTACCGTCTTCTCCGCCATCAAGAAGGTAATGCCGATGCCGCCCGAGGAGCCGATCATCGTTGTTGGTGCCGGTGGGTTAGGGCTGAACGCGATCGTGGTTCTGCGCGCGATGGGGCACAAAAACATTATTTCCGTCGACCTATCGGATGAGAAGCTGGCGGCGGCAAAGAAGGCTGGTGCTACGAAAACGGTGAACGCGTCCGGCGATGGTGCGACGGCGCGGATTATCGAAGCGGCTGGCGGGCCGGTGGAGGCGGTGGTTGATCTGGTGAACGGCACCTCCACTGCGCGCTTCGCGTTCGAGGCTTTGCGTAAGGGCGGCAAACTCGTGCAGGTGGGGCTGTTCGGTGGCGAGCTGACCGTTCCGCTGCCGATCATGGCGATTCGCGCGCTGACGGTGCGTGGCAGCTACGTTGGTAATGTAAAGGAGCTGCGCGAGCTGGTCCAACTGGCGCAGGATGGCAAGTTGGAGGCGCTGCCGGTCGCCACTGTACCGCAGCGCGACGCGAATGACGCGCTCATGCGTCTGCGCGATGGCAAGGTGACTGGTCGGCTGGTGTTGAAGTCGGATGTGAATTGAGGCGTGTGACGTTTGTGCCAAGGCCGGGCCGGGTATGCTCCGGCCTTTTGCGTCTATACCGGTCTCTTTAACCGGGAGTATCCGCCATGGCTGAGATGCGCAGAGCTGTTGTCTTGAAGCGCCGACCGCACGGGGCACCATAGGGGGCTGATTTCAAAATGCGCTCGAACGAAATTCCCCAGCCTGCGGCGGGTAGGTGGTAACGCGGACGATCTTTCTGTCTATTAACCCCTATATGCGCTGGCAGATTTCCGATGCTTGGTCCTATGCGACGCTAGTGCAGCACGGCGGGGTGATGACGGGCGAGACGGTGGTGACTTCAGCGGCCTTTGGCACGGTGGGGTCGGTGGCGGGGCAACTGGCGAAACGTGCGGGGGCAAGGGTGATTGGAATCCCGAGTGGGACGAAAAATGCTTTTTCGTGCAGGACCTTCTGGGGGTTGACGATTGCATCGATCTTCGCACCCTGGATCTGGACGCGGCATTGCGGGCGCCCTGTCCGACGGGAATAGATGTTTATTTTGAAAATGTGGGCGTGCCAATCCAGCATGCTATTTTCGCGCAATTAAATCCATTCGCGCGCGTGGTGATGTGCGGAACAGTTTCCCAGTATAACGAGACCGATTTTCTGCCGGGACCAAATTTGGGTTTCGTGGTACGTGAGCGAGTGCGAATCGAAGGCTTGATCGTGACGATAAGCCGGCGCGGTTTACCGGATGGTGCGCTTTGGCGGGGGCCTGGGTCGCGGACGGTCAATTGAAATTCCGCGAGGATGTGGTGGATGGGCTGGAGAATGCGCCGGATGGGCTAGCGGGGCTTCTCATCGGGCGGAATTTCAGTAAGCTGGTGGTCCGGGTCGGTCCGGGTCCGCATAAAGGGGCACGGGGCATGGATAAGGATTTACATGAGAAGCTGATCGGCTGGCGACGATATTTGCACGCGCATCCGGAATTGACTTTGCATGAGGTAGCAACGAGTGCATTCGTGCAGGCGCGGCTGACCGAAATGGACATTAAGTTTGAGGCCGGCATTGGCGGGCATGGCGTGGTGGCAACGCTTTCTCGTGGGTCGTCAAATCGGGCTGTTGGTTTGCGCGCGGATATGGATGCGTTGCCTATCACGGAAACCACTGGGCTCGGGCATGCCTCCACCAATCCTGGTGTGATGCATGCCTGTGGGCATGATGGGCATACCACCTCCCTGCTCGGCGCGGTGGCGCTGCTGAAGGATGATCCAAACTGGGCAGGCACGGTACATTTCGTTTTCCAGCCGGCGGAAGAGGGTGGTGGCGGCGCAAAAAGCATGCTTTCCGATGGATTGTTCGAGCGATTTCCGATGGAGCGGATTTTTGGTTATCACAATTGGCCTGGCCTGGAAGCCGGTACGGTGATGGTACATAACGGTACATCGATGGCGGC
>SHWN01000074.1 GCA_009693795.1 Acetobacteraceae bacterium | reverse complement strand
GATGGGGCATGCTGAACCATCTGGTACCGTCGGACGAGTTGGAAGCTTTCACGCGGGTGATGTGCGCGAAAATGCAGGGTATCCCGCCTCTGGTGCAATGGATTTCCAAGCGGATCATGCGCACGGCGGTGGACAGCACGTTAGAGGCGACGATGGTGCTGACATCAAACGCCGCGCCGATCCTACAGCATTCGGAAGATGCGAAGGAGGCACGAAAGGCGTTTGTGGAGAAGCGGCAAGGGGTTTTTAGGGGGGTGTGAGGTAAGAATGGTGTCTAAGGTCAGCATCAGTGAGGCAGATTTATGGGGTAAAGGGAGAGGGGGTTTCCGGCTCATCGTAGTTCTGCGAGGGGCGAAAATGAGCCAGAAATCGGTTGCCCCGAGCTAGCCGTCCGAACGGCTGGTAAAGAGCATCTGTCGGGTGCCTTGGCACCGTGTCCGGACCGGGTCAACTGGCAGTTCAGGGCCAGATAGACAAATGAAAAATGGACTTCGGGCGTGGCAGATCGATAGCAGGAATTGGCCAGCGGCGTAATAATAAAGCTCAACATTCCGGTCGTGCGGGGCTCCTGTGATTGGAAGGAAACGGCATTTTAAAACTTTGGACTTAATGTGGTCCCGCCCAACAAGTCCGAGTGACCATGCCCTCTCTCAAAGGGCAGAATTTTGAATTATACACTTTGGCTGCGCGCTAAATTTTCTCCACTAGCCCTTTGTCGGCATCCATTTATAAATCCGCGTCAACGCTCCACCCATCAACATTGCCTTCTCGCTGTCCGATAGGCGGCCCGTCCCTAGAAACGTATCTACACCTTGCTTGTAAGTTAAAATCCCAGTCGCCCGCGTCCAGTCTGTACCCCACAGGCAGCGCTCCAATCCAAACGCATCGTAAATGCGGGCGAGGGGATCCCAGATGTCCTTATACGGGAAAACGTCACACGAGAGTGTGCATGCGCCTGTGATTTTTATCGCAATATTGGGCATCTCGGCGGCCTTCAGAACGTTCTCCAGATCGGCCCACGGTTCCGCCAGTGGCGGGGGCTTGAATGGTTGCGTCAGCCCGACATGGTCGATCACGAATTGTGTGTCGGGGTTGCGCGCCGCCAGAGCATAGACCTGCGGCAGGCGGTTGTAGCAGAGCAGGTTCAGCGGGATGTCGTGCTTGCGCGCTGCTGCGGCCACCGCGTTGATGCCGGGGTCGGCCGCGTCGGTGGAGACCCCCTGGCGCATCATGATGCGCACGCCCACCGTGCCTTTGTGACTTGCCCATTCATCGACCTGGGCGCTGACGGCGGGATCGTTCGGATCGAACGGCTTGATCAGCCCGAAGCGTCCTGGATTTTTAGCATAGACTTCCAGCGCATAGGACGCATCGTGGCGATACATTGTGTAAGGCGAGATTAAGAGCGCGCCATCCACGCCGACATCATCCATGGCCTGAACCATGTTGTCGCCTGTTACTTCGGATGGGCCATGTAGCACGGCGGCCCAGGGGCGGCCTGGGCGATCGCGTTCATAGGCATGCACCTGGGCGTCGATGATCATCATGGTCCCCTCCCTGATAAAATTCAGGCGTTGATTGCGGCGGGCAGGCTAGCCTCGATCAGGCCAAGCTCGATCGCCTTGATCTGCAAGGCTAAGTATTTCGAATAGATCCTGCACTGTCCTAACCCGCCACCCATGAACCAGACACCAGGTTGCGGGGTACGGCGGAACATGTTCGCCATCTCGCCATCCACGCCGATGCCCCAGATTGGGCCGATCCGTTCGGAAATGGTATCTCCTAGCAAACGGCGGACCAGTTCCTGTTGCGAATAATAGCCGGTGGCGGTGACCAAAAGATCCGCTTTATGCACCGTGCCATCCTTCATCAGGGCGCCCTCCGCAACAAACCGTTCGATTTCGTCGAACTGCATGAGGCCGACCTCGCCATCGATGATCAGTTGCGAGCAGCCAGCATCGAGGTAATAGCCGCCGCCACGCCGGCGATATTTCATCTGGTGGCCTGTTCCATCCTCACCCGCATCCCAGCGGAAGCCGCGCGCCTGCAAATTGGCGATCAGCTCTTTGTCGTATTCAAACATTCTCTTCATCGCCGCCTGATAGCCGCGGATTAGCAGCGGATAGCTCGTGGCGGTGGCGATAAGATCAGAATCCTCCAGCGGTAGGCCTTCCTCATACAGCGCATAATTCAGCTTAGCGCTGGGATCGATACTGACGACGGTGGTGGAGCCACGCTGGATGATGGTGGTGTCCACCGCATGGCTGTGCAGATCCTGCGCCACGTCATGCCCACTATTGCCGGTGCCTAGCACCAACGCCCGCTTTCCCTTCCAGGCGATGCCACTGGAGAAGCCGTGCGAATGCATCACATCGCCCTTGAAGTCTCTCAGCCCTGGCAAATCGGGCACGCGGGCGATGCCGCTGGTGCCGTTGGCGAAGACGATGTGGCGTGGATGCATCACGCGTTCCGAACCATTTTCGCGGCGCAAGGTGACATTCCAGCGCTTGGCGGCCGCGTCATAGCTGCCGGCGCGAAATTCGGTGCCGGTCCAGCAATTGATCTGCATGGCATCCGCATACATCTCCAGCCAATTCCCGAGCATGTCCTTGGGGATGTATTTCGGCCAGGTTGGTGGAAACTGCATATAGGGCAGGTGGTTTACGTGGATCTGATTATGTAGGGCCAGGGAGTGATAGCGCGAACGCCAGTTATCGCCAACGCGCGGATATTTATCGACGACCAGGGTATCCACATCGAGCTGTCCCAGCCTCGCCGCTGCGGCGAGGCCCGATTGGCCGGCGCCGATGATAAGCACCACTGGATCGCGATCGGCATAGGCACGTGATTTATTGCGCTGGTCGAGCCAGTTATCACCGCCGAAATTACGTGAATATGCCTCGCCGCTGGGTCGGCGGGCACCGATTTTTTCCTCATGGCCTTTAAGTTCGTCGAGGCCGGTCATCAGCACCCAGGCCTGGGTAGGGTTTTCCTCCAGGAGCCGCACCACGCCTTGGCCGC
Organism: Acetobacteraceae bacterium; assembly: GCA_009693795.1. Lineage (GTDB taxonomy): Bacteria > Pseudomonadota > Alphaproteobacteria > Acetobacterales > Acetobacteraceae > SHWF01. The sequence goes on along the minus strand of SHWN01000074.1, from coordinate 8,018 downwards.
GACCGAGCGCGGTCTCGAACCGGAAAATGCCCTCGATTACGCTGATGCCGAGGCGGCGCACAGACCGTGGTTGTGTGCGGCCGTCGGCAATGGCGAAGTCGCGTGCGTGGATAGTGGGCTGTGTGTCGATTAGAAATCTGGCGATATCGTGCGCGCTCTGCGCGGGGCGAATGCTCCAGGAAAATGCGAGCAGATCGCGATAATGGCATTCGACGGCGAACAGCGTTGCTAGCCTCGCCGCGTCACCTGCATGCAACGCATTCTCGAAGCTTTCCAGCCAGTGGCTGATGGCGTTGCGCCGATCGTTGTCGGTGTTGATTTCAGGCGTGGTGACAGAATGGTTCATGGACGCACTTTCGCGATGTAGGGCGTTGATATGAAAGCCAGTGGCGCGCATTCAGGCGCCCGGTGCAAGCCCGGGCCGCGTGGGGGTAGTGGCGGTTACAGGAGAAGTTCGGCTTATTGCGGTGCGAAAGGAGCACGCCAGTCTGGCCGGCCCGCGGGCGAGAGCCTGGGTGGATAGGCTTTGCTCAGATACTCTAGGATCAGATCGCGGTCGGCCTTGTCCAGATCGGGCATGTTGTGTCGCTGGCTCATCCAGGTCAGGGATGCATCCCACTGTGTGCGTGTCATGCCCTGGACAGCGACAATGCGAAAACCGTGGCAGGAACCGCAAAAGCCAAAGCTTTCTGCGCGGCCGGGGTGATCGGGGTAATCGGCTTCGTTTTCGTCGCGTGGCTGAAAACCGCTCTGCGCCATGCCGAGCGCTGGAACCAGCAACAGCATCAGCCCAATGAAAATGCCACGCATGATCGGGCTTCAGCCGACCAACACCGCGATGCGGTTGATTGGATTGCCGCCATAGCCTTGTGGATTCCAGTTGGGGGCGATCAGCGGCTGGGTGCGCCCATCGCTGGCGGTGGCGCGCACCCATAGCTCGAAATAGCCATCGCTCGGTAGGACCGCGTTGTGCGTCCAGCGCACCCAATCGTAGCGATTTTTAGGCGCGGCCTGGATGGCGGTCTGCCAGGTCTGGCCGTAATCAAGGGAGATTTCCGTTCGTTGTACCCCCGCATCGCCGGCCCATGCGGCCCCGCGCAACGCCAGGGCGCGCGAGCCGGCGGGCAGTTTGGTACCACTGGCTGGGTTGGTGATGATCGACCGTACAGGCATCGATTCCAGATCGCGGAAATCTTTGCCGTCTTTGTTGGATCCCGGCACGATCGGTGCGACGGGAACGCGATAGGAGGTGCCGCCCATGCCCTGGCCATCATGGGCCGTTTCGCGCACCCAAATACGTTTCAGCCATTTGGAAGAAAGGGAGCCAGCCCAGCCTGGCACCAGCAAACGCGCCGGCCCGCCATGGATATTGCTCAGCGGCTCGCCATTCATCGCCCAGACGATCAACGTATGCTCCTCCAGCGCCTTGGCGATCGGCATGCCGCGCGAGAGGACATCCTTGGCGGGGTCGCCAGAAAGATGAGTGTCGCCACCATAATGGCCGGTGAATTTCGCCGACGGTTTCAGCCCCGAGGCGGCGAGTACATCCTTTAACGCCACGCCGGTCCATTCCGCGCAGCCGGCGCCGCCATTGGTCCATTGATTGCCGCGCGCGGTGGGCGAATAGAAAGAACGGCCATTGCCGCCGCATTCCAGTACCATGCGGTAGGTTCTTGGTTGGAAACGCTGCTTGAGTTCGCCGAGTTTCAGTTCCAGCGGCGTATTGACCTCGCCATCGATCCTGATGGCCCAGCTATCGGGCGTTGTGATCGGATCGGGAATCTGGCCGTTATTACGGATGAAGAAGCGCGCCGTCTGCGTCGTGTCCGCGTCCAGAAGATGTTCGGGTGTCTCCGCCACCAGGGGACGTTCGCCCAGCACGACGAGGCCCGGATCCTTGCCAGGGAAATCGAGCTTGATCGGTGCCGCGCCAGGCGCTTGCGCGAAGGCCGCGGGCAACAGCCCGGCAGGCATGTGGCGCGCGAACGGAATGCTTCCCCCCAAAGCCGCGCCCATCGCGGCAAGGCCGGCGCCTTGCAGGAAGCCACGCCGGGAGGGTGGGACGTGGCGTTTAAAAATTAGCGCGTCTGCGCGTTCCGGATCGCTGGTGTAAAGTTCAGTGATACTGTGTTCGCGACGCATGGCCATGATATTTACCTCTACTTTCGCATGTGGGCGAGCATGACAATCCGGTTAAGCCCCTGCAAGCTTTTCATACCCCAAGCGAGCCAATAACTACCGCGGATCTTGGAAAATGGGCTTATGCCAGGACGTGCCCCGGCATGCGGTGGCAGAAGGCCGAGGCCTCCGCCACGTCTTTCCAGCTTACCGTCTCCGAGCTGGCCACCAGATATTGTTCCGATAACTCGCTGGCAAGCCCGCCAGCGCCGTCGAACTCGCACGCGTCTCGAACGGCGAGCCCGCCCCCGTCGTCACCGCCCACGGGGCCCAGGCCCACGCCCGCCAGCTTGCCCGCTATGGTGAGGACGGCGCCACCAGCAATACCGGGGCCGATCCCGCCGCCATCGAGCTCACCCCGGATGCTCAGGCCCTGGCCGAGCAGGCGATGGACCGATTGAAACTTTCGCCGCGCGGCTGCTCACGCACCCTGCGGGTGGCGCGCAGGATCGCCGATCTGGCCTCCAATGCCTTTCAGGAAAATATACGCCTGCGGTTCGGGGCACGGTTGGCGACCTTGCGCCGGGGGAGCTGGTGCCAAATGGAGGGCCGGAAAATGGGCCCGGCCATGTATCCTTCTGGCTGGCGGTTTCCCAACTCTGCGCCTTGCTGCGGCGAGTGGTGAAGAACGCGGGCAGTTGACGATGGTGGATCTCCTTGCATCAATTCGGCATGACGGGAAAATCACCACCCAGAACATCACCGAGGGCCACACCGAGGGCTGAGGCCGATCGCAAGGCACGGCAGGAACGCGAAGCGGCGGCGCTGCGGGAGAATTTGCGCAAACGCAAGCAGCAGGCGCGCGCGCGTGACCAGAGCAAGCCGGAAAAAAATTAGAGCGCTGGCTCCACGTAACGCGGAAACACGCCCTGCGGCGGCGGCAGGACCGTGCCCTCCGCGAGGGGCGTGGCCAATGCGGCCAGGTTGCGCGCGTCGGCGGCCACGCCGAGCTGATCCAGCATCTTTGCCATGCTGCTGGGCATGAAGGGTTGCAACACGGTGGCAATCACGCGCAGCGCACCGACCAGCACGTACAACACCACACCCATGCGGGCGATATCGGTCTTGCGCAAGGCCCAGGGAGCCTGGTGGTCGATATAGGCGTTGCAGGCGCGGATGACTTTCCACACATCTTCCAGCGCTTCATGGAAATCCTGGCGGTCAATAGCGGCACGTAGCTGGTTGGGCAGGGCATTGGCGGCGGCCAGTAAATCCCGGTCTGCGTCCGTTTCTGCGCCAAAGGCAGGCAGCATGGAGGCGCAATTGCGTGCGATGAGCGAGAGTGTGCGCTGGGCGAGATTGCCGAGATCGTTCGCCAGCTCGGTGTTGATGCGGTTGACGATGGCGGAGTGGCTCATAGATCCATCGGTGCCGAAGGGTTTTTCGCGCAGCAGAAAAAAGCGGATCTGATCGAGGCCGTAGGTTTCCGCCAATGTGCGTGGCGCGATCACGTTGCCGACGGATTTGCTCATTTTTTCGCCGTCCACCACCCACCAGCCATGCGAGGAAATGCGCTTCGGCAGCGCGATGCCGGCGGCCATCAGGAAAGCGGGCCAGTAGACGGCGTGAAACCGGATAATGTCCTTGCCAACGAAATGCACATCGGCAGGCCAGAATTTTTGCCAGGTTTCGGTCGTCTCATCGGGGAACCCGGCGGCAGTGATGTAATTGGTCAGCGCATCTAGCCAGACATACATCACATGGCCGGGCGCGCCCGGCACCTGAATGCCCCAATCGAAGGTGGTGCGGCTGATCGAAAGATCGAGCAGGCCGCCACGGACAAAGCTTAAAACTTCATTGCGCCGAGAAGTCGGGGCGATGAAGTCGGGATTGTCCTCATAGAATTTCAACAACTTGTCCTGCCATTCGGACAGTTTGAAAAAATAACTAGGCTCGCGGACCCATTCGACCGGGGCACCGGAGGGAGCGACTTTGGTTCCATCAGGGCGCGTTGTCAGCTCTCCCGCATCGTAAAAAGCCTCGTCGCGCACAGCGTACCAGCCTTCGTAATGCCCCAGATGGATGTTGCCGGACGCCGCGATGCGTTTCCAGAGTTCGGCGCAGGAACGCTTGTGGCGGTCTTCCGTAGTGCGGATATGATCGTCATAGGAAATGCCCATGGCATCGGCCATGGCGCGGAAATCGGCGGAAACCTTGTCGGTGAAGGCATGCGTGTCCATGCCGGCGTCGCGCGCCGCTTTTTCCACCTTCTGGCCATGTTCGTCGGTGCCGGTGACGAACAAAACGTCATAGCCATCCAGGCGCTTAAAGCGGGCCATTACGTCGGTCGCGATAGAGGTATAGGCGTGGCCTATATGCGGCGCACCATTCACGTAATAAATTGGGGTGGTGATGTAGCAGCGCTTGGTCATAAAAAATCTCTAGCGATGGGGTAGCAAGCCGAGGGCCTGGACCAGTGCCTGCCGCTTGTCCAGTGCGAAGCGTTCGGTTTCGTCTTGCAGCCGGGTCAGCGTGTGCCACAGCTCCGCCCAGCCAGCCAGGGGCAGCAGGGCGGCGAGACGTTGCTGGTCGGGGTCGGCGCGGCCGCGCGCGGCCGCGCGTACGGCGGCGGTGATGGCGGCACGGAGGAGGTCCATAAAGGTGGAAAAGCCCGTGTCGCTGCGCCCCAGCGCATCCGCTATAGCATAGCCGCGCCCGGCCCCGATGGCGGGCAAATCGGCCAGCACGTCATCCACCAGCCGGGCCACCGAAATGCCTTCGGCGTCCGCCAACAGCAAGGCCCGGCCCGGCGCGCCATCCGCCAGGTCGGCAAGGCGGGTGCGTTCATCGGCGTCCACGTTCGGCAGATAGGCCGCCAATGCCCCCGCCATCGCCTCATCGTCCAATGGCGCCAGGGCCAGCCGGCGGCAGCGGCTGCGGATGGTGGGCAAGAGCGTACCGGGGGAGGAACAAACCAGGAGGAGGATGGCGCGCCGTGGTGGTTCCTCCAGGATTTTCAACAGCGCATTGGCTGAGTTCTGGTTCAGGTTTTCCGCGCCATCGACGATCGCCACCCTCCAGCCGCCCTCGGCCGGCGTGAGGGCCATAAAGGCGGAGATGCGACGGACATCGTCCACCGAAATCTGCGCCCGCATGCGCTTGTGCTTGTCGTCATAGGCCAGCTCGACGGTCAGCAGGTCGGCATGCGCGCCGGCGGCGACGCGGCGGAATACGGGATGGGCCGCATCCAGCGCCAGTGATTGTTCGTCGGGTACGCCAGCAAGCAGGCGGCGAGCAAAACGATAGGCGAGGGTGGCCTTACCCACGCCCTCTGGTCCGGTGATCAACCAGGCATGATGCAGCCGGCCCGAGCGCGCTGCGTCCGCCAGGATGGCTTCCGCAGCCGCATGGCCGAACAGCAATGGATTGGCGCGCGGTACCGACGCGCTCATGCCGGCACGTCCAGCCGATGCTGCAGCGCCGTCATGATGGATTGGTGCACCGCGTGCTCACTGCCATCCGCGGCGACGAGCACGCAGCGCTCGGGGGCGGCGGCGGCGATGTCGCGGAAGCCGACATTCACCCTGGAATGGAAGAAAGCGTCTAACCGTTCATAGCGGTCGGCATCTTCGCCACGGTGAAAAAGGCGATATTTTGCTATATCATCAGATATATTTAGGATAAATGTCATGTGAGGCACGAGATTCATCAACCCGCCAAGTTGGCGAATTAGGCCGCGGTCCGCGCCCTGGCCATAGCCCTGGTAGGCAAGGGTCGAATCACTGAACCGATCGCAAATCACCCAAAATCCGGCATCCAGCGCCGGCCGGATGCTACGCTCGATATGTTCCGCGCGGGCGGCGAAGTGTAACAATGCTTCCGCCGGCGCGGACCAGTCGGTTTCACCGCCGAGCAACAACGCGCGCAGCCGTTCGGCCCCTGGCGTGCCGCCAGGTTCGCGAGTCCGTAGCACCGGCAAGCCCCGCGCGCAGAGCGCAGCGGCCAGCAATCGCGCCTGGGTCGATTTACCGGCGCCCTCGCCACCCTCAAAGGTCAGGAAATGTCCGGCCACGCAAGCTATCCCTTGCCAAGCATCCGGGTCAGCACCGCTATGGCGCGTCCAGGTAAGCCCAGTCTTGGCACATCTGCGCCAGCCAGCAATGGTAGTTCTGTCGGCGGCACGCCCTGTCCGCCGACCGTGATCGTGCCGAGTCGGTCTCCCTTGGCCACCGGGGCTTTCACTGGCGCGTCGAAACGTATGGATAGTTGAGCATTGCGCCGCCAGTTGCGCGGCAGGGTCAGGACAAGATCGTGCCCCGGCACCAGCGGGACGGTTGGCGCCTCGCCCAGCCAGACCGGGGCCTTGTCCAGCACATCGCTTGCCCGGAACAGGGCCACGTTCTCGAATTCGCGGAAACACCATTCCATCAGCCGCCCCGCCTCTTCGGCGCGTTGGCGCTTGGAGGTGAGGCCGTTGATAACCAGGATCACCCGCCGTCCGGCACGCAGGGAGGACGCAACCAGGCCATATCCGCCCTCCTCGGTATGGCCGGTCTTTAATCCGTCAGCCACACCCTTTTGCACCAGGGGATTACGGTTTTCTTGTTCAATTCCATTGTATTTAAAAGATTTTTCTGAATCGTAGTGATAATATTCGGGAAAATCCAGGATAATCCGCTTTGCTAGCAGCGCCAGATCGCGTGGCGAAATGCGATGCGAGGGATCCGGCCAGCCGGTGGAATTGCGAAAAGTGGCACTTGCCAGGCCCAGCTCGCGTGCCTTTGCGGTCATTTGCTCGGCGAAGTTTTCTTCCGAGCCGGCCAGCGCCTCGGCGAGGACGATGCAGGCGTCGTTGCCGGACTGGACGATCATGCCGCGGATCAGATCTTCCACCTTCACATTGTTGCCGACCTGGACGAACATTTTCGACCCACCCATGCGCCAGGCGCGCTCGCTGACGCTGAGTTCGTGGGTGAGTTTCAATCGCCCCGATTTCAGGGCCTCGTAGACGAGATAGGCGGTCATCAGCTTCGTCATCGAGGAAGGCGGCATCGGCATGTCGCCACCCTTATCGAGCAGGATCGCGCCAGTGGTGAAATCGATCGCCAAGGCGAACTTCGCCGCCGTGTCGAGCGTGCCGAGCGGGGTCTGCGCCGGGCCGCTGTTGGTGGTGCTGGGCGCGGGGGGGCGGGGGCGTGGGGCGGGCGATGGCTGGCTGGGGCGGCGGTCCTGCGCCCACGCCATGCGTGGCGCGAGCATCAGCGCGGAAGCGGTCAGCAACGTGGAACGCCGATAGATTGTGTACGGGCGGATCATGCGTCGCTCTCCTGTCTATTGCGTTGTCGCATGGACGACGACGATCCTCCCGTCAGTGATGCCGGCATGGAAAACCTGATCGAGAGTGGCATCGGCGGCGGCGATATTGTGTAGCGGGCCGATGCTGAGCCGGTAGGTCATTTGGCGGCCTTCCCGTTCGGTTTCCAGTGTGGGTGCGAGATGCGCCAGCCGGGCGCGTTGGCGCTCGGCGAATTCGGCCCGGCCGAAACTGCCTAGGCGGATGAACAGAGCGCCTGGCGTGAAGCTGGTCTGCATCAGGGTGTTCGGCATCCGGTGCAGGCGCACCTGCGCCGGTGGTGCCTCGGCCAGCGCGGGGGAGGGAGGCTGGCTTGCGCCCTCTTGCCGCACAACGCCGCGCGGGGCGGTGTCGATGTCTAGGCGGGGCGTGCTGGCCAGGTCTTCCACCGCCGTGCGGCTTTCCGTTTCCAGGATATCGACGCGGATCTGGGTCCCGCCGGTGGCGGGAATGCCGAGCAGGCTGGCGGCGCGCGGCGTCAGTTCCAGTAGCCGGTGGGGTCGGTCGGGGCCGCGATCGTTGATCCGTAGTATTACCGCCAGGCCAT
>SHWN01000073.1 GCA_009693795.1 Acetobacteraceae bacterium | reverse complement strand
AACCGCTGCAAGGTGGCGAGGAGAACGAGCCCCCCCCCCTGCAGGTGCAGTTGCCGCCCATACCGGACGTGCCGCCGATTGCGCGGAGCAGCGCGCCGCCAGCCGCCGTCATCGGCATTTTCAGCTTCCGCGACGTTATGCGCGCCTCCGCGGCAGTACAACAGATGGAACGCATCCTGAACGAACGGCGCGACAAGTTGAGCCAGGACGTGCAGAAAGAACAAAATACTTGGCGCGATCTACAGCAACAACTCGCTAACCAACGCGCCACGATGGCGCCAGAACAGATCCGCGCCAAGGAACGCGAATTGCAGGAGCGAGTGACCAACGCGCAGCGGCAATTCCGCGATCGCACGCGCATGCTGCAGGAATCGTTTCAGTATGGCAGCGCGCAGGTGGAACGCGTCGCCAGCCGGGTTTTGCAGCAGGTGGCCGAAAGCCGTGGAATGAATCTTGTGTTGCAGCGTGAGCAGGTGCCACTCTCGGCGGTGGAGTTTGATATTACCGAGGCCGTGGCTGAGCAGCTTAATAAAGTGATGATAACCGTGGTCATCCCGCCGGAAAACAAGCCCCTGGCGCAATTTGCCCCTACGGTTGCGGCGCCGCAGCCTACCACCTCAACTCCACCCGCCGGCGCCCCCGCTGGTGCGAAACCCGCGGCCGCGACGCGGTCTACGGCGCCCACCGCGCCGCAGCCTACCACCTCAACTCCACCCGCCGGCACTCCCGCTGGTGCGAAACCCGCGGCCGCGACGCCTTCTACGACGCCCGCTGGGCCGCGCTGACATATGATGGCTCAAGCATGTCTGGATCCATAATTTCTGGAGACCCGCGGTTTTTTTTGCGGGCCGGGCCTCATAGTCTAGCGACCGTGGCCGCAGCCGCCGATGGCAAGGCACCTGACGGAGCCCTGCCCATGTTCTCGGCTGTTGCTCCCCTACAGACAGCACAGGCAGAGCATGTAAGCTTTCTGGATAACCGGCGCTATCTTGGCGCATTGCGTGAGACCAAGGCGGGCGCAGTGCTGCTGCAGCCCAGCCTTGCGGACGAGGTACCGGCCGGAACGATCGCTATCACCACCCTCCAGCCTTACGTCGCATGGGCAAAAGTTTGCGCGCTGTTTCATCCCCTGCCCTCTATGAAACCCGGTGTCCATCCGAGTGCCATCGTCGAGGACGGCGCCCAGATCGATCCATCGGCGGAAATCGGGCCATTTGCGGTGATCGGCGCGGGGGCTGAGATCGGCGCCAACTGCCGGATAAGCGTCGGCACGGTCATCGGGCCCGGCGTGGTCATCGGGGCGGAAACGCACATCGGGGTGCATGTTTGTATCAGTCACGCCATCATTGGACGGCGCGTGATGATCCACCCCGGCGTGCGCATTGGCCAGGATGGCTTTGGCTTCGCCACGACGCCAACAGGATTTTTGGGCATTCCGCAGCTTGGCCGCGTGATCATTGGCGATGATGTTAATATCGGCGCGAACACGACGATCGATCGCGGTTCGATCCAAGATACGGTGATCGGCCCGGGGTCACGCCTCGATAATCTGGTGCAGATCGCGCACAACGTTCGCCTGGGACGGATGTGCGTCATCGTAGCCCAGGTTGGCATAGCCGGCTCCACAGTGCTGGAAGATTTTGTCCAGGTGGGCGGGCAGGCCGCACTGAATGGGCATTTGAAGATTGGCACCGGCGCAAGAATCGGTGGCCAATCGGGGGTATTGTCCGATCTCGCACCCGGTATTAGCGTCTTCGGTACTCCGGCTTTGCCGGGGCGTGAATTTTTTCGCCAAGTGGCCACTTTGCGCCGATTGACCCGACGCATGGATGATCAGCGGGCCGAGGACCGAAAGAATAAGGACTAAGCATTATGACTGACAATGCACCCGAACCGAAGTTCGTAGGCACCCCAGCACATACGTTGGGCGTGATCGACATCTCTCGGATCATCGAGCTCATCCCGCATCGCTACCCGTTCCTCCTCGTTGACAAGGTTGTCGATGTGGTGCTGGGTGAATCCGCCGTCGGGATCAAGAACGTCACCATCAACGAGAATTTTTTCCAAGGCCATTTTCCGTCCAAGCCGGTAATGCCTGGCGTGCTCATCATCGAAAGCATGGCGCAAACCGCGGCGGTTTTCGTGGTGGAAACTTTGGGCCCGAAAGCGCAGGACAAGGTCGTCTTCTTGATGTCGATCGAATCGGCAAAATTCCGCCACCCCGTGGTACCCGGTGATCAGTTGCGCATCCACATCACACGAGAGCATGCGCGGGGCTGGGTCTGGAAGGTGAAAGCTGATGTCAAAGTCGATGGCGTAACAGTAGCGGAAGCCACGTTCACGGCCATGATCCGCGATCGCTGAAATCCGCTCCCATTTCGCAGCGTTCCTCCCGCACACACCGATTGACCGCCTGCGCGCGAATCGCATGCGCACAAATACTCCGCGCGGGCCCACACCCCAGGAAATATTCGGCAACAATGATTGAATTGGTAACACGCCGACGAGGCAGCTAGACCATGACCACCCTGATCCTGGCCATCCCGACTTTGGACCGCTGACATGAACGAAGCCGTCTCCCCTCCCGCCGAATTCACCGTGATCCATCCCAGCGCCGTGATCGCGCGCGGCGCGGAAATCGGCAGTGGTGTGCAGATCGGTCCGTTCTGTGCCATCGGCGCGAATGTGGTGATCGGAGACGGGGTGGAACTCGTCTCCCATGTCGTTATCGACGGCCATACGCATATCAGCAGTGGCGTGAAACTTTATCCATTTTCCAGTATCGGCCTGGCACCGCAGGATATACGCTACAAAGACGAACCGACCCGCTGCGTGATCGGCGCGCGCTCGCAAATTCGTGAACATTGCTCGATCCATCGCGGCACCCCAACAGGCCTAGGTGTCACCACCGTGGGCACGGACTGCATTCTCATGGCGGTGACGCATGTGGCGCATGATTGCACCCTGGGGAACGGCGTGATCGTCGCCAATAACGTGGTGATGGGAGGGCATGTCTGGATCGGGGACAATGCGATTATCGGAGGTCAATCGGCAATCCATCAATTTACTCGGATCGGCCGTGGGGCCATGATTGGCGGCGTCACCGGAGTAGAGGCGGACGTCGTGCCGTTCGGTATGGTAGTCGGCAATCGCGGCCTGCTGACCGGGTTGAACGTGATTGGCCTGACCAGGCTTGACTATGAGCGGCCTCGAATCCATCGCCTGCGCGCGGCATTCCGGCTGCTCTTTGCCGGCAAGAGCGTCTTTGCCGAGCGCCTGGTCCAAATTCGTGCGCAGTTCGCGGATGAGCCGTTGGTCACGGAAATGCTCGCCTTCATTGATCAGCCGAGTAAGCGGGGCCTAATACATGCTTCGCTTTCCCGAGATCAGGAGGGCAAATAGGATTTCGTTGTACCGCCCAGCCTTGTCCACACGACATCGTTCGCATCAGCTATGAAACCTAGCCTAGTTCATCAGGTCATCCCGATATCTGAAGTCAATGAACCACGACGCCCAATGGCCTGCCTCAGCAAACCGTTCCGTCACTTTGCCACGGCCGCGTTCCAGTTCACCGGCGGCAAAGGCCCGTTGCAGCGCAAGCAAAGTATCATCAAGCTGGAATTTGGTGGCTTCATCTGCCAACATGCGCAGGCATTCCAGGATACCTGTGGCTGACGCAACAAGGTCGGTTGCCCAAGAATCCTCATCTTGCATCGCGTATGCGTCCTCCGGCCGAGCAGGGATTGTTATTCACGGTTTTGTGGTGTCACGAATTTGTTGCGCCAAATTTCGCTTCGTCTGGGACACAAAAAATTGATCGTCACTATTCAGCGAATGGTTGAGAGTGCCTTGAAACAGGGAAATTCGTTGCATGCCGCATGCGCAGCCCGGCCATCGAGATGAGTGACACCATCGGGTCGCTCCCCAATCTGGGCATCATCGCTGGCACTGGGGCGCTTCCTGCCCGCCTGGCCAAAGCCGCCATTGCAGCCGGGCGGCAGGTGTTCATCGTCGGGCTGGACGGATTCGCCGATCCCGCAGCCCTCGCCCCCTTCCCGCACGCCTTTGCCCGCATCGGCGCCTGCGGGCGGATCCGCGATTTGCTGCGCAGCCATGGCTGCCAGGACCTGGTCCTAATCGGAGGCGTGCGCCGTCCCTCGATTTTTGAGCTACGCCCGGATGCGGAAGGCGTCAAAATCCTGGCCCGGATTGGCCGCGCCGCCTTTGCCGGCGACGATGGGCTACTCGCGGCCATCGTTCGGGTTTTGGACGATGAGGGGTTCCGGGTGCTCGGCGCACAGGATGTGTTGCGTGAGGCGCAGGCTCCTGCCGGATTGCTCACCGCCGCCGCCCCGGATACCCAGGCGCTTGCGGATATATCTCGGGGCGTCGCCGTGGCGCGCGCTTTGGGCGCCGCCGATGTCGGTCAGGGCTGCGTGGTGCAGCAGGGCCTGGTGCTGGCTGTGGAAGCCATCGAGGGCACTGATGCCATGCTCTCCCGCTGCGCCGCCCTCGCCCGCCCAGGCCCTGGCGGCGTGCTGGTCAAGGTTACAAAACCCGGGCAGGAACGCCGCGCCGACCTACCAACCATAGGTGCCGCCACCGTGGCAGCCGCCGTCGCCGCGGGATTGCGCGGCATCGCCTATGAAGCCGGTGGCGCCTTGCTCGCCGACCGCGCGGCCACTCTTGCGCTCGCCGAAGATACCGGGCTTTTTGTCATCGGGCTGGACCCAACCACATTCGCCAACGGAGACCCCACATGAGCCAGTATCTGCACACCATGCTGCGCGTGACTCATCTGGAACGTAGCGTCGATTTTTACACCAAGCTAATGGGCATGCAGGAGCTTCGCCGGCGCGACGTGCCAGACGGCAAATACACGCTGGTCTTTCTCGGCTATGGACCGGAGGAGAGCCATACCGCCCTCGAACTCACCTATAATTACGGTGTCAATAAATATGAGATCGGCACGCAGTTCGGCCATCTCGCCATCAGCTTTCCTGACGTTGCCGCCACCTGCGAATCGCTGCGCAAGGCCGGGGGGAAAATCACCCGCGAGGCTGGGCCGGTGAAATTCGGTACCTCGGTTATTGCCTTCATTGAGGACCCGGATGGCTACAAGATCGAGCTGATCCAGCGCCCCTGACCCATAATCGCGCACCGTCCCACCGCACCATCGTGAGCACGGCGTGCTGCCAGCGCCCCTGGGCCGCGATTGTCGCAGCCACAGTGCTGATCCTGCCCTTGGGCTCGGTCTATGCGTTCAGCGTGTTTCTGCGCCCGATCGAGCAGGAGCTGCATATTCCGCGCTCGGCGCTGTCGATGGTGTTTGGAATGGCGACGATTGGGTTCGTCATCGGCTCCGTCGCCGTGCCTTATGCCTTTCGCCGCGTCTCCGCCGAGCTACTCACCTTCATCTGCGCATTGGCCACCAGCCTTGGCATCGCCATGGCGGCGCTGGCGCAGGATTTTCCGACGCTACTGGCGGGCTATGGCATCGTCTTCGGCACCGGCGCGGGTGCGGGCTATATCGTATTACAACAGGGCGCCAATTTGCTGGTGCGCAGCCGCAAGGGGCTGTTGAACGGCTATTTCATCGCACTCTACCCCGCCGGGGCGGTGATCGCGGCGCCGGTTTTTAACTGGTGCAACGAGACGTTCGGCTACCGCACCACTCTGGCCGGGCTTTCCGCCACCTTGCTGACGACCGGGCTAATCGCAGTAGCACTCACATTTTTTGCCGGCACGCGCCTGACGTTGGTTGGCAGCGCCGGCCCGCACCCGGACCCCAGTAAGCTGGGTGCTACCTTCCTAAGGCTTTGCACAGTATTTTTCCTCGCCGCCGCCGCCGGGCTGACGGTGTTGAGCCAAGCCAAGGAAATCGTCGTCGCCTATGGTGGTGACGCGGCCACGGCGGTTGCCACCACCACTGCCATTGCCGCCGCCATCGCCTGCGCGCGGCTGAGCGGCGGGTTTCTCGTGGACCGATTTCCCATCCCTTTCGTGGCTACCGGGGCACATTCACTGGCCCTGTGCGGCGCCGTGATCCTGAGCCTGTGGCCCCGTCCAGAGACGGCCGCCATTGCGCTGGGCATGATTGGCGTGGGCTACGGGTTTGTCTCGGGCACCACTGCCGGTGGCGTGGCGCTTTACTGGCCCCCATTCGAATATGGCCGCATCGCCGCGCGCACCAATATTGCCTGGTGCTGCGCGGCACTCAGCCTACCCGTGTTGGCCGGATTTTTGTTCGACCTCACCGGCACTTACACCACGACCATTCTAATTGCCGGTTGCGGCAATCTACTGGGCATCGTCGTGGCCCTTGGCTTACCGCGTGCGCGTCGGGAAACACCCTGAGCGGATAGCGGCGCCACCAGTAACAGGATAGGCTCACCGTTTAACTGCCCAAACATCAGGCTCACGCTCAGGAACAACACCATGCCCGACTTGCCCCGAATCTTGCTCTGGACCGATACCCCGAAAGCGTTTCAGGATGCGATCGCCGTCTCCAGCGTGAACGCGCGCGTGCAGGTGGAAACCCTGGCGCGCAGTGAGACCCCATCCCAGGCCCAGCGCGTCGATGTGCAGGCAATGCTTGCCTGGGGCGCCCCGCCCGGACTGCTGCCCGGCATGGCCAAGCTGCGCTGGGTGCAGGCACCGACCGCGGGGGTCGAAACCTGGCTCGCCATGCCGGACTTACCGGCGCAACTGTCTCTTACTTGCGCGCGCGGCACGCATGCCACGGCGATGCCGGAAAATATTCTGGGCGCGTTGTTTTACTTGGCCAAGCCCTACGCCGGCATTGCCGAAGACCAGACGTGCAGCAAATGGACGCGCCGCGTCTGCACGCCGCTGAGCGGCACCACACTGGGCATCCTGGGTTTGGGCGCGATCGGGCAGGAGGTGGCGCGCATGGCCAACGCAATCGGGATGCGGGTCATCGGTACACGGCGCGGCGGAGCAGCCTTGCCGGGTCTGGCCGATGTACTGCCACCGGAGCGCACTGACGAAGTGCTGGCACAATCCAATTACGTGTTGCTGCTACTCCCCGCCACGCCGGCAACGGATAATTTCATTAATGCCGATCGCCTCGCGCAGATGAAACCAAACGCCTGGCTGCTGAATTTTGGCCGTGGCCATCTGATTGTTGATGCCGATCTGATCACGGCGGTAAAATCCAAGCGCATCGCCGGCGCGATCCTCGATGTCTTCCGCCAGGAACCCTTGCCTGTGGAGCATCCATTCTGGACCACGGAAGGTATTTCCGTCCTCCCACATATTGGTGGTATGCATCCACAACGCGATGCCATCGTCGCACGCCTGTTCGTCGATAACTTAACGCGCTTCCTGGATGGCAAGCCGTTACTGCATGTGGTGGACCGCGCCGCCGGTTATTAACCGACGTTGGCACGTTTACTTCTTGATCGAATCCAAGGTCGGCTGCCGATAACGATCCTGCGGATCCAGCCAGCCCTTGAAGTTGGGCTTGCGCTTTTCCGCGAAGGCTGCGCGCGATTCCATTAAATCGGATTTATCGCCGTGACCATGCAACGTGGTGGCCAGCCGCTTCAGTTCCGCGCTCGGTTCGGGGCGCATCTGTCGCATCATGTGCACGGTGTTGACGCGTGACGCCGGCGGTAGGGTCAGCAAATGCTCCGCCATCGCCAGCGCGCTGGGCATCAGATCCTCGTGGTTCACCACACGGTTGAGGAAGCCAATTTCATAGAAGCGCTGCGCGGTGAAGCGGAACCCCAGCGCCATTTCCATCGCCACGGGATAGGAGACATTGGCGATATGGCCGTGATTATAGCCGCCCAACAGCCAGCGCTTGGCTTCGGAAACCTCGAAGATGGCTTCCTGCACGGCGATGCGCAGATCGGTGCGTTCCACCAACATGAAGCCGCCGCCCATGGCGAAACCGTTCACCGCCGCAATCACCGGCTTTTCCAGGGCGCCCGACATGAACGGGTCCTCCAACGTCGGCCGCCGCCCGCCAGGGGCGCCATCGCTCAGCGATTCCTTCATATCCTCCCCGGCACAGAAACCACGGCCGGTGCCGGTGAAGATGGCGACCTCCAGATCCTTACTGTGGCGGAACTCGGTCCATGTTTCGGCGAGTTCGGTGCGCATTTCATGATTGAGCGCATTGAGCCGATCTGGGCGGTTCATCCGCACCACCAGGATCTGCCCATGACGTTCGGTCTCGACAACAGCCATGTCGGTTTTCCCACGCAAAGTTGATGGCGCAAGCTGCCGGGGTTCCTGGGCAAAGACAAGGTCTGAAAATCATCTCGGCGGCGGCGGCACTCTATCATCGGCAGACCGACCAAATACCCACAACAGATAAATGAAAAAATTGATTTCGGGTATTGCCACCCAGGTCCAGGCTATGCTCAACAAACAGGATATCAGCACGATATCCGTGGTGACGCACATACCACCCACCGATACCAGGAACGAAGCCCTATTGATTGCGGCAAACCCTGAGCAGCCCCCGGATTTTTGGACACCGATTTGTCCAACTGGAGGCAGTCATGATGAAGTCGAGCATGATCTAAATAGAAACCAACATTGCTAAAGATGGGCCTGTGGTGAGCGAAGGCGAGCGCATCTCGTGGAGGCTGTCCGCAGGCCATGCAGGCAACTAACCAGGGAGCGGCGCGACACCGCCCGCTCGCACCAAGCCAGTTGAGCATGGAGGTTGAATTGCTGCGCTCGCGGGTCCAGCGCCCCGGCCCTTTGATCCGAAGGAGGTCGCTGTGATGGCAACGAAGACCTCTCCCACCACCGGCCAACAGAAAGCTGCAGTGACACCCCCACCGCCGCGACAGAGGCCGGGGCAGAAGCCGGCGATTACGGACGAGGCCTTGCTCGCAGCGATCCGCGCCAATCTTAAATGCTCGCCCTGGACCGGCGAAGGGCACCGCAAGGTCGCTGGGCCCGGTTGCGGGTGATCGACACCATCCGAGTGAGCCGCAAGCTCGTCCTACGGCTGTGTTCGAGAACAGCCTGTTATCGCCACATCGCGCCCGCACCCGGACCGACACGCCACACGACCCCTACATCATTACTCAAGCGCCAAACCAGATGTGGGCCACCGAGGCGACCCAGGCCGTCCGTCAAAAGTCGGCCACCTCAGCGCTGGCGCCGCCCGTGGCCTGGAACTACGCCACGATCACGGCAGCAACTTCATGGCCGACCATTTCCGAAGCCAGATCAAGTTCTGGGGTATCACCCCGAGCTACGCCTTCGTCGGCGACCCCAGACCAACGGGGTAATCGAACGCTTCTTCCGATCCTTCAAGGAGCAGGTCGAACACGGCCGCATTACCAGACCATTGACGACGTCAGGGCTGCCGTCCGCGCCTTCATCGACCGCTACAACGAACATTGCCTGGTCGCAAAGAACAACCACCGAAGTCCTAACGACGCGAGAACCACCTGGGATCACGGCACGCTCAGCCAGACAGCTTAACTCCTAGCTTGTGTCCAGATCTCTGGGTGCAGTAAAGGGTCAGGCCTGATTTTTTTAGGAATCAGTTTACAATAATCTGGGAGCCATAATCACTGGGGTTCGACGCCCGAATCCGCCAGAGCCTTTTTCCACATCTCATTTTGGGTCTTAAGGTATGCCGTGAAATCCAAGACGGTCATGGACCGCGCAATCACGCCCTGGCTCTTCATTCTTTCCTGGGCTTCGGGTTTGGCCAGTGCCACCGCGATTTCCCTGTTCATGCGTTCCGCGATCGCCGCTGACAGACCGGCAGGTCCGACAACGGCGAAAAAGGCCGCGAATGGATGGGGTGGCTGACCGGACTCGATCAGTGTCGGCGTGTTCGGCCATAACGGATTGCGCGCGTCCGTGGACGCCGCCAGCACGCGGAGATTGCCGGCCTGGGTATGTGCGTAAAAGGCTGTGGAGGTACCGACCATCATGTGCACGCGACCAGCCAACAGATCGACGATGATTTCCGGCTCACCTTTGTAGGGAATGGTGTGGATCTGAAGCCCGTTGTGCTGAGCAAACAGGCCGGTCGATACGATGCCATAGGTATGCCCGGTCGCGGCGTTGATCTTGCCTGGGTTCGCCCGCACATGCGCAACCAACTCCGCCATGTTCTTGGCCGGCACCGAGGGATGGACGGCAAAGAAAAGGGTGTTCAAGCCAACCAGCCCGACGGGGGTAAAGTCGGTCAATACGTTGTATGGCGGCGTCTTGCGCAAGTTCGGTGCCACCAACAACGCGCTGTTCGTACCAAACAGGAATGTGTACCCGTCCGGCGCCGACCGCTGTACCTCGACCGCTGAGATGGCGCCGTCGGCCCCGGGTTTATGTATGATGACAATCGGTTGTCCTAGCTGTTTGCTCAGATCATCCGTAAGGATACGCGCGATCCCGTCGCTTGCTGACCCCGGTCCGAACGAGATGACAAACCTAATCGGCCGCACGGGCCATTCCTGAGCGTTTGCTATAGCCAATGGCCCCAGAAAAAGGGCGCAAAAAATTGCCAACATAAACCTGTGCATAGCGCAACATCCTCTTACAAGCACGAGAGTTAACAGTGGGGGGGCGCGCGAGACTGATGACCACTAACCCTGCTGCACCAACACTGGCTTGTCAACGGATTGTGGCCTTTTCCTGAAATGACCCCCCCGTTGAGTGGTCCGGTTAGAAAGTTCGTTCATTCTTGATTGCGGCACCATGCTTGGTGTGGCCGACGGAGCGCCCGGTAACAAGGCTGGCACAGGCGACCTCGGCACGACCTCGGTCGAAAGCGGGTCGATGGTGGTCGATCAGCGGAACGCGTCAACAACGATGAGCCATCGGTTATTCGTATTTGAGCTCTGATTTGTTCGTTGATTGCCGATTTCTGTTTTGGCGGGTTGGTTCAGACGGCGGTTAGCTTGCATGGCGGGTTAGGTGATTTTCTGACGACGCATTCAGTTTCCAACAGGTCGTAATCAGTCTTATTCTCGACGCCCTTGAACTGGACCATCGGCGATTGATTGTTGGTGAGTTTGAAGACGCCCCCCAGGAGTACCGGCACATAGGTGAATGTAACGCCGGTTCGCGCTGCGATGCCCG
>SHWN01000072.1 GCA_009693795.1 Acetobacteraceae bacterium | reverse complement strand
GCCCAGCCGCCGCCTGGACGTCAGCCAGGGTGATGATGGCGGTCATGTGATGCACGTTCGGCGCCGGCCGGCACCGGGCGTGCATGTGCAACATATTCAGAGGAATTTGACGTCGATAATCTCGTAGATGCGGTCGCCGCCGGGGGCGGGGACGGCGACGGAAGCACCGATCGTCTTGCCGATCAGGGCTTTTGCCAGCGGTGCGGAAATCGACAGGCGGCCTTGTTTGATATCGGCTTCATGCACGCCGACGATTTGGTAGGTGGATTCCTTTCCCGTCTCCTCATCGACCAGCCAGATATGGGCGCCGAATTTCACATGTTCGCCGGTGAGCGCCGAGGGGTCGATGACTTCCACGGCGGAGACGACTTCCTCTAGCTCCTGGATGCGACCTTCGATGAAGGATTGGCGTTCGCGCGCGGCGTGATATTCGGCGTTTTCTGAGAGATCGCCATGGCTGCGCGCTTCCGCGATCGCCACGATGACCGCGTGGCGTTCCGTGGATTTCAGGTGGCGCAGCTCGTCTTCCAGCCGCTGCAAGCCTGGGGCGGTCATAGGAAATTTCTGCAAGGCGCGGTCCTTCGGGGGTGTCAGGGGCACGGAAACGAAAGCCGAGAATAACAAAACACAACAGCCGCAGCCTGACCGGATCGGCCTAGTCACGATGGGTGAGGTTAGAACGAACCCCGAAAGTAGGACTGCAAGGGCGCAACTTCAAGCGTTCCCGCTTTCAGGGCGGCAATCGCGTGGATGGCGGCCCGGGCGCCGGCCATGGTGGTGTAGTGCGGCACGCCATGGGTCAACGCCGAGCGGCGAATGGCGAAGCTATCGGCCACCGATTGCGGACCCGAGGCGGTGTTGATCACGAGTTGAATTTCGCCGGAACGGATGGCGTCCACGCAATGCGGGCGGCCCTCCAGGACTTTGTTCAGCACACCGACCTCCAGCCCGGCTTCGCGGATCTGTACGGCGGTGCCGCGTGTCGCACGGATGGAAAAGCCCATTTCGGTGAGGCGACGGGCGAGGGCGGACAGGCCCTTCTTGTCGCTGTCCTTGACAGAGAGGAAGACCGTGCCGGAGGCGGGCAGATGGACGCCGGCGCCGAGTTGGGATTTGGCGAAGGCGCGTTCGAAGCTGGAATCGAGGCCCATGACCTCGCCGGTGGATTTCATCTCGGGGCCGAGGATGGTGTCCACATTTGGGAAGCGGGCGAAGGGGAACACCGCCTCCTTCACCGCGACATGTGGAGCGATGGCCTGATCGTCCAGCCGGAACTCTGTCAACTTCGCTCCTGCCATGACTAGGGCGCCGATCTTGGCGATGGGGACGCCGGTGGCCTTGGCGACGAAGGGGACGGTGCGGGAGGCTCGCGGGTTGACTTCCAGGACGTAAATCACGTCGTCCTGGATGGCGTATTGCACATTCATCAGGCCGACGACGTTGAGCGCCTTGGCCATCGCTTCGGTTTCTGCTTTGAGTTCTGTGACCATGGCGGGGGCGAGCGTGTAGGGCGGCAGAGAACAGGCGGAATCGCCGGAATGGATTCCTGCCTCTTCAATATGTTCCATCACGCCGGCGACATAGACCGTTTCGCCGTCGCAGATGCAATCGACATCGACTTCGATAGCGTCGTTGAGATAGCGGTCGATGAGAACAGGATTGTCGCCGGAGACGCGGACTGCTTCACGCATATAGCGGTGCAGGCCGGTGCGATCGTAGACGATTTCCATGGCGCGGCCGCCGAGCACGTAGCTGGGGCGGATCACGACGGGGTAGGTGACGCGGTCGGCGATTTTTTCAGCTTCTTCGGCAGAACGGGCGATGCCGTTTTCCGGTTGGCGGAGGCCGAGGCGGCGCAGGAGTTGTTGGAATCGCTCGCGGTCTTCGGCGATGTCGATCGCTTCGGCGCTGGTGCCGAGGATGGGGATGCCGGCTTTGGAAAGGGCTTGTGAAAGTTTTAGCGGGGTTTGGCCGCCATACTGGACCACGCAGCCGAGGACGGTGCCGTTGGTTTGTTCGCGGCGAACGAGGGCGATGACGTCTTCGGCGGTGAGGGGTTCGAAGTAAAGACGGTCTGACGTGTCGTAATCGGTGGAGACGGTTTCGGGGTTGCAGTTGACCATGATGGTCTCGAACCCGGCTTCGCGCAGGGCGTAGGCGGCGTGGACGCAGCAATAATCAAACTCGATGCCCTGGCCGATGCGGTTCGGGCCACCGCCGAGGATGATGATTTTTTTATTTGCCGTTGGGTTGGATTCACAGACGGGGGTGCCGTAACCGCCTTCATACGTGGAATACATGTAGGAGGTGGCGGAGGAAAATTCGCCCGCGCAGGTGTCGATGCGGCGATAGACGGGGATCACACCGGCTTTGAGGCGCGCGCTTGCGATGTCTGGTTCGGGTTGGTTAGTGAGCTGGGCGAGGCGGTGGTCGGAGAAGCCGAGGGCTTTGAGACGGCGCAGTGCACCGGATTCGGTGGGCAGGCCGTTGGCGGTGACGGCGCGTTCGGCGTCGATAATTCGAGAGAGCTCGCGCAGGAACCAGGGGTCGAATTTGGAGGCGTCGTGGATGTCTTCGACCGAGAGGCCGGCGCGGAGGGCTTGCGCGGCCATGACTAGGCGATCGGGGCGGGGTTCAGAGAGGGCGGCGCGGAAGGCATCGTGGCTGCCATCGCCGGGAGCGGGGATGGCATCGAGGCCGGAATAGCCGGTTTCCATGCTGCGCAGGCCCTTTTGCAGGGCTTCGGCGAAGCTGCGGCCAATCGCCATCGCCTCGCCGACAGATTTCATCGAGGTGGTGAGGAGGGCGGGGGTCCCGGGGAATTTTTCGAACGTGAAGCGGGGGATTTTGACCACCACGTAATCGATGGTGGGTTCAAAACTGGCGGGGGTGACTTTGGTAATATCGTTGTCGAGTTCATCCAGCGTGTAGCCGACGGCGAGTTTGGCGGCGATCTTGGCGATGGGGAAACCGGTGGCTTTGGAGGCCAAAGCCGACGAGCGGGAGACGCGGGGGTTCATTTCAATGACGACCATGCGGCCATCGGCGGGGTTGATGGCGAATTGGACGTTGGAGCCGCCGGTATCGACGCCGATCTTGCGCAGGCAGGCGATGGAGGCATCGCGCATGCATTGATATTCTTTATCTGTGAGCGTGAGGGCTGGGGCGACGGTGACGCTGTCACCGGTGTGAATGCCCATTGGATCGACGTTTTCAATGGAGCAGATGATGATGCAGTTATCCGCGCTGTCGCGGACAACTTCCATCTCGAACTCTTTCCAGCCGAGGACGGATTCTTCGATCAACACCTCGGTGGTGGGGGAGGCTTCCAGGCCGCTGCCGACGATGTGTTCGAATTCTTCCCGGTTATAGGCGATGCCGCCGCCGGTGCCGCCCAAAGTAAAGCTTGGGCGGATAACGGCGGGGAGGCCGATGATTGCGAGCGCGGCGCGGGCTTCGTCCATTGTGTGGGCGATTTCGCTGACCGGAGATTCGATGCCTATTTCGGCCATGGCGTCGCGAAACTTAAGACGGTCCTCGGCGCGGTCAATGACGTCGGCTTTGGCGCCGATGAGTTCCACGCCGTGCTTTTCCAGAATGCCGGATTTGGCCAGCGACATGGCAGTATTGAGCGCGGTTTGGCCGCCCATGGTGGGGAGAAGGGCGTCCGGATTTTCGCGGATGATGATTTTTTCGACCATCTCCGGCGTGATAGGTTCGATGTAGGTGGCGTCGGCGAGGCCGGGGTCGGTCATGATCGTTGCTGGATTGGAGTTGACCAGAATCACGCGATAACCCTCGGCGCGGAGCGCTTTACAGGCCTGGGCGCCGGAATAGTCGAATTCGCAGGCCTGGCCGATGACGATGGGGCCGGCGCCGATGATGAGGATGGATTTGATGTCTGTCCGCTTGGGCATGATCTTACTTCTCAATCAGGGTGCGCGCGGCGGTGCGGCCGGCTTCGGTGAGTTTCAGGGTCAGGTGGCAGTGCAGGGCGCCTTCTTGTAGGCGGATGGGTTCGTGGATGAGCTTTGTGGTGAGGCAGGCGCTGATCGTGCGGGCTAACGTGGTATCGTCCAGCACAGTGTTGGTGATGTCGCGAATGCGGACGAAGCCGGCTTCGGCGTTGCCCGCCGTGATGGCGCCGGATTGGATCGCGCGGAGGATGATGGCGGACAGATCCTTACGGTTCCATGAAAAGGAAAGACGTGGATACCCGCATCTGCGGGCATGATTGTGGGGCGTGGCTAGCGAGGGCGGGCGACCATTTCGGCGAAGCGGTGGAAGAGATAATGGCTGTCGGCGGGGCCGGGGCTGGCTTCGGGGTGGTATTGGACGGAGAAGGCGGGGCGGTTGGTGCAGGTGAGGCCTTCGTTGGAGCCGTCAAAGAGAGAAATGTGGGTGACGCGGGCGGTTTTGGGCAGAGTGTCCGTGTCCACCGCAAAGCCATGATTTTGGCTGGTGATTTCAACTTTCCCGGTGTCGAGGTCTTTCACCGGCTGGTTGGCGCCGCGATGGCCTCGGGCCATTTTGAAGGTTTTGGCGCCGAGGGCGCGGGCGAGCAGCTGGTGGCCGAGGCAGATGCCGAAGATGGGCACGCCGGCTGCCATCACGCCCTGGATGGCGGGTACGGCGTAGCTGGCCGTCGCGGCGGGGTCGCCTGGGCCATTGGAGAGGAAAACGCCATCCGGTTGGTGGCGGAGAATGTCCTCCGTGGTGGAGGTGGCGGGCACGACCGTTACGCGGAAGCCGG
The DNA here is from genome assembly GCA_009693795.1 of Acetobacteraceae bacterium. Taxonomy (GTDB): domain Bacteria; phylum Pseudomonadota; class Alphaproteobacteria; order Acetobacterales; family Acetobacteraceae; genus SHWF01. The sequence goes on along the minus strand of SHWN01000072.1, from coordinate 6,706 downwards.
CGGAGGCGAGACAACGCAAAATATTGCGCTTGGCGCCGTAATCGACGGCGACGATGTGATGGTGTGGGGTGGTTTGCTTGCCGGTGCCGGTAGGAAAAACCCATTCAGTTTCAGTCCATTCGTAGGATTGGGTGCAGGAGACGGTTTTGGCGAGGTCCATGCCTTCCAGCCCTGGCCATTCGGCGGCACGGGTGCGGGCATAGGCGAGGTCGAAGCTTCCGTTGGCGGGGAACAGCAGGACGCCGGTTTGCGGGCCGCGGTCGCGGATGCGGATGGTGAGGGCGCGGGTATCGACCCCGGCGATGCCGGTGACGTTTTGGGCACGCAGCCAGGCATCCAGATGTTGGGTGGCGCGCCAGTTGGCGGGCTCGGTGATGTCCTGGCTGACGACAAGGCCGCGGGCGGCGATGGAGGTGGCTTCCAGGTCTTCGCTGTTGGTTCCCACATTGCCGATATGGGGGAAGGTAAAGGTAATAATCTGGCCGGCGTAGGAGGGGTCCGTTAGGGTCTCCTGGTAGCCGGTCATGGCGGTGTTGAAGCAAATTTCGCCGACCGGGACGATGTCGTTTGTAGGGGCACCGAAGCCACGGCCCCAGAGGACAGAGCCACCTTGCAGGACGAGGGCGGCGGTAGCGCCTGGGGGGGTGGCATCTTTGTCTTGCATGTGCGGGCTCGGGGTTGGGGGGGGCGCGCCGGATATACCCATGCCGGGCATGTCGCTGAACGAAAAACCGGTGACGGCGATGATGGCGGACCAGTGGCGGGGCGGGATGGCATGGGTTTGGCGCCATTTGCGGACAGCCTCGGTGCCGACATTGGTCAGTTGGGCGAGGGTTTCGGCGCCGCCCAGGCGGGCGATGATCTGGTCCACGGTCATGGATGGGTTCTATGGGAAGAAATTTCCCAGAGCAACGATGATTTTTGGAAATGGGAATTTTTGTCCGGGCGGTGGGGCGGAAAAACGCCTTATGTATAGAGGGTGCTTTTTGTGAAGGATGGCGGAATGGCGTTGCGGGACGAGTTTTCGGAGCAGTTGAAGGCGTCGATGCGGGCGGGGAATACGGCGCGGACCTCCACTCTGCGGATGGTGCTGGCGAAATTGAAGGATTTTGATATTGCGGCGCGGCCGAAAGGCATTTCCGCGATTCCCGATGAGGAGATTCTCGGGATGCTGCACGGGATGGTGAAGTCGCGGCGGGAATCGGTTGTTCTCTATGTCCAGGGCAACCGGCCAGAATTGGCGGCGAAGGAGGAGACGGAGATCGCCGTCATCAAGGGGTTCCTGCCAGCGCAAATGGATGCGGGGGCGTTGGAGGCGGCGGCGGTCGCGGCGATCGCGGCGACCGGGGCGGTGGCGGTGAAGGATATGGGCAAGGTGATGGCGGCGCTGAAGGCGAGCCATGGGGCGGGGTTGGATATGGGGGCGGCGGGGCCGCTGGTGAAAGCAAAGTTGTCGGCCTGATGGCGCTGTCCCCGGCCTTTTTGGACGAGTTGCGGGCGCGCACCCCGATTGCTGCGGTGATTGGGCGGAAGGTGAAGCTTGCCCGGTCCGGGCGGAACATGAAGGGCAATTGCCCGTTTCATAACGAGAAGACGCCGTCTTTCTATGTCTATGAGGATGGCTATCACTGTTTTGGCTGCGGGGCGCATGGCGATGCGGTGAGTTTCGTCATGCAGAGCCAGGGGCTCGGCTTCATGGAGGCCGTGCAGCAACTGGCAGGTGAGGCTGGGCTGGAGGTGCCGAAGGCGAGCCCCGAGGCGGCGGAGGCGGAAAAACGGCGGCTCGATCTTTCGGATGTGCTGGTCCGGGCGGAGGCGTTTTTTCGGGCGCGGCTGTTGCTGTCGGAGGGTAAGGCTGGTCTGGACTATCTGCGCAAGCGGGGATTGTCCGACGAGACGATTGCGCAGTTTGGACTGGGCTGGTCGGGGGATGGACGCGGGGCGTTGGGGGCTGAATTGGCGCGCGATGGGGTGACTGCGGCGCAGTTACTGGAGGCGGGATTGCTGCGGAAGACCGAGAGTGGCGAACTGCGAGAGTTATTTTTCAATCGGGTGATGTTTCCGATCCGCAACCGGCGCGGGACAGTCATCAGTTTTGGCGGGCGGACCCTGGGGGATGGGCAGCCAAAATATGTGAATGGGCCGGAGACTTCGTTGTTTTCCAAGCGCCGCAATTTGTATGCCCTGGATCTAGCACGGGCGGCGGCGCGGGAGGGCGCGGTGGTGACGGTGGTGGAGGGGTATATGGATGTCATTGCCCTGCATCAGGCTGGTTTTTCCGGGGCAGTTGCACCTTTGGGCACGGCTTTGACCGAGGAACAACTGACGGAAATCTGGCGCATTTCTCCGGCGCCGGTGTTGTGTTTTGATGGGGATGCGGCTGGCGGTCGGGCGGCGGCGCGGACGGCGGAACTGGTGCTGCCGTTGCTGACGCCGGCACATAGTTTGCGGTTGGCAAATCTGCCGGCGGGTGAGGACCCGGATAGCCTCGTGCGTGGGCGAGGGGTGGCTGGGTTTCAGGCGGTGCTGGATGCGGCGCGGCCTTTATCAGATGTGTTGTTCGATTTGCTGCGTCCCGCTGCCGGCACGGAAAGCCCGGAGCAGCGGGCGGCGTTTCGGGCGCGGCTGGAAGATGCGGCGAAGCGGATTCCGGATCGGGCCTTGGCGTCCGAATATCGGGCGGTGTTGCTGGATCGGTTTTTTGCGGCGCGGCGGCGCGGCGGGGTGCCTGGGGGACGGATACCGTTGCGGCCAGTTGCGCCGCGCGGGGCGCGGGTGCCGCCTTCGGATGTGCGAGCCGGCGCGGAGCGGGGAAGAATTTTACTGGCGATCCTACTGCGCCATCCCAGGCTATTGCGCAATGTGGAGCATGCGTTGGAGGAACTGGTGCTGCCCGACGGGCTGGCACGGCTACGCCATGCATTGCTGATATGGGCAGAAACCTCGGATGTGCTTGACTCTGCTGGCTTGATGTCCCACCTGACCGAGACTGGGTTGGCGGCGGACATTGCGCATATTCTCTCGACCGCGCCGGCTCCGTTGCCTGCCTGTGCCGCGCCCGATGCCATGCCGGGGGAAGCGGAGGCGGGCTGGTGGCATTTTTTTGGGCTGCTTAATCGTGGCCGTCTAGAGGAAGAGGTGGCAGCGGCGGGTCGCTATTTCGCGGCACATGGTGATGACCGGGCGGCAGAGCAGCGTTTGATTGCCTTGGCGCGGGCACGCGAGACCCTCAATCGTGAGCAGGGCGAGGCAGAAGCCTGATGAGCGAGACGAAATCACGCGGGAACAGCGTCGCTGACCCCGTTAAGCTGAAAAATTCCTTCGGAGTGATGTGAGCGATGGTAACCAAACCCACCACCGGTGGCGATACCGCGACGGTCGAGCAGGACGCCGATTCCAATCTGCTGGATGTGCAATCGGCGGCCGTGAAGCGGCTAGTCGCGAAGGGTAAGGAACGTGGCTACATTACCTTCGATGAACTGAACACCGTGCTGCCGCAGGACCAGATGTCCTCCGAGCAGATCGAGGACGTGATGGCGATGCTGTCCGAAATGGGCATCCAATGCGTCGAGGGTGAGGAAGCCGAGGACGGCGAGGCCCCGGTTGTTGTTACCGGCGAAAAAGCCGAGGGCGCGGAGGAGGAAGGCCCGACCGGCAATGTCGATGAGGCGAGCCTTGGGCGGACCGATGACCCGGTGCGGATGTATCTGCGTGAGATGGGCAGTGTGGAATTGCTCTCGCGCGAGGGCGAAATCGCCATTGCCAAGCGCATCGAGGCCGGGCGCGACATGATGATCGGCGGCTTGTGCGAAAGCCCGTTGACCTTCCGCGCCATTGTCAACTGGCATGACCAGTTGAAGGCTGGGCGGATGCTGCTGCGCGATATTGTCGATCTGGAAGCGACGCAAGGTGGTGGCCCGGCAGGCGAACCGGCGGTGGCGGATGCGGAGGCCGAAAATTTCGAGATTTCCGACAGTGACGAGGAGCCGGATGAGGCGGAAGGTGCCGGACTGTCTTTGTCGGCGTTGGAAGAAAAATTAAAGCCGATAGTGCTGGAGACGTTCGAGGAAATCGAGGCACTGTACAAGAAGTTGCACAAGGTGCAGCAAAAGCGGCTAGAGAATCTGACCACCGGCACCGAAGTGACGAACCGGTCCGAGAAGACCTATGAGAAGCAAACCGACGAGTTGGTTGGCAAGGTGCAGCAGGTGTGGCTGCATAATAATCGCATCGAGGAATTGGTGACGCAGTTAAAGCTTCTGAGCCAGAAGCTTACGCAGATGGAAGGCCATCTGATGCGTCTGGCCGAGGGCTGCAAGGTGCCGCGCGACGAGTTCCTGAAGCAGTATCGCGGCTACGAGCTGGACCCGAACTGGCTGGATCGAATGGCGCGGCAGCCGGGTAAGGGCTGGAAGCTGTTTGTCTCCCGCCATGTAGGGGACATCATCCGCATTCGTGGCCAGATTGCCACGGTGGCGACCGATGCCGGGCTACCGACGGATGAATTTCGCCGGGTTTATATGACCGTCAGCCGTGGCGAGCGGGATTCGGCGCGGGCGAAGAAGGAAATGATTGAGGCCAATTTACGGCTCGTGATTTCGATTGCCAAGAAATACACCAATCGCGGGTTGCAATTTCTGGATCTGATTCAGGAAGGTAATATTGGGCTGATGAAGGCGGTAGATAAGTTCGAATATCGCCGGGGTTATAAGTTTTCCACTTATGCGACCTGGTGGATTCGCCAGGCGATCACGCGCTCGATCGCCGATCAAGCGCGCACCATTCGTATTCCGGTGCATATGATCGAGACGATCAACAAATTGGTGCGCACCTCGCGCCAGATGCTGCACGAAATCGGACGGGAGCCGGCGCCGGAGGAGCTGGCAGAAAAGTTGGGAATGCCGCTGGAAAAAGTGCGGAAAGTTTTGAAGATTGCCAAGGAGCCGATCAGCCTAGAAACACCGATCGGCGATGAGGAAGATTCGCATCTCGGCGATTTCATCGAGGATAAGAGCGCTATCATTCCGTTGGATGCGGCGATTCAGGCGAATTTGCGAGAGGCCACCACGCGGGTGCTTTCGTCGCTCACTCCGCGCGAGGAGCGCGTTCTGCGGATGCGCTTCGGGATCGGGATGAACACTGATCATACGCTGGAGGAAGTGGGGCAGCAGTTTAACGTGACGCGCGAGCGTATTCGTCAGATCGAAGCGAAGGCGTTGCGCAAGCTGAAGCACCCGAGCCGTAGCCGCAAGCTGCGTAGCTTCCTCGACGATAACTAAGATGCCGATGTTGGGCACGGGGTTTGGTTCTACCGCCGTGACCCCGGTCGGCGTGACGGTGACATTTCTGCGCATGGATCGGGCGCTGATGGAACCGCCACCAGCGTTGCCAAAGGGTGCGCGGATCGAGCGTGTGGTGGCGCCGACGGTGGCGTTCTATCGTTACCTCTATAACACCGTAGGTGCCGAGTATGTGTGGTGGTTGCGCCGGACGATGACCGATGCGGAGCTGGCCGCGCTGTTGCGGCATCCGGGGATTTCCGTGTATGTGTTGTATATCTCTGGGGCGCCGGCGGGGTTCTTTGAACTCGATGCGCGGCCGGCGCCGGATATTAATTTAAGTTATTTTGGCCTGCTGCCGCATGTGATGGGAATTGGGATTGGTGGTGTGTTCCTGCGCCATGCGGTGGCGGAGATGTGGGATCGGTCTCCACGCGCGCTGACGGTGAATACCTGCACGGCCGATCATCTGCGGGCCTTGCCAACTTATCTGCGCACCGGGTTTCGCGCGATGCGTGCGGTGGCTGAGGTGTGGGATGTGCCCGTCGCGTTGGGGTTGAAGATTCCTGAGAAGTTGAAGGTTTAGCGTGTCCGTCGCCACATACCGCGATCTGCGAGGCTGACTGATCGGTTGGGGCTCTGCCCCGAACTCCGCCAAGGGGCGACGCCCCTTAGAACCCGTTCATTTGGTGATAACTGCGAAGAGGGTTGAGGGACTGTTTCCAACAGCACCTCAGCCCCTTCTCAATTATCACCAGACGGACGAGGGTCCATACCTTTGTCTATAAAAATGTAGAACTCGTATTCAAATTTAGTTGGCATAAATCTCTCTTTTTATGTAGGGGTAGATTGGCTTTAGATAACAAGGTGAAGTTTCTTCGTACCCCTCGTTTTATTACAGCATGTATCGGATATAAGTCAACCTGGCTTGGTAATGTAAGTTTTATAGTGATAAGCATTTATTTGTTCTTATCAAAAAAATCTAGAACTCTATTGGTTGAGTCATTGGTCACATTTTGATCAAATATATATGTAACACTTACTTGAGATCCAAAGCGATACATAGTTTGTCTTAGACTATTTTTACTTTTGCAATCCCAGCAATGGGTTGTATCTTTATATAAATGATAGTGGATGGGTAATTTTATCTGTTGAAAATCTTTTATCAATTGAAGATCTTCTTTAGTGATGCACTCATTATCAGCTTCCCCCATTAATCATAAAAGTGGTCTGTCCAGGTCATTAAATATATACATATGATTTCTTGTATTATTTGAGTTGCTACTACCTGGTGGAAAAACAGCACAACCATATAAACTAGCATTGGCTCTATATCTTGGTGCGTTTGGAGCAATGAATTTTTTAATTCCTGGCGATGATAAAAAACCACCAATCATTTCTCCCTCAGATCCTCCGGTAGAATAAAT
>SHWN01000071.1 GCA_009693795.1 Acetobacteraceae bacterium | reverse complement strand
TTTTATTGGTGGCGGAGCGGTTATTGGTTGCGTCGTCGCCACGGAAATCGGTAAAGATATTGGCCAGAACCGAGCGCTTGCCCCCGGCTTCACGAAACATTTTTGTCCCGACCGCCAGATCCTTGGGGTCCGAATAAATACCCGACGCAATCCAGCCTTGCAGCTTGCCCGCCGCGAGATTGATCCAGGGTTGGCTGCGCCACGCGCCGAGCATGACGGGTGGGCCGCCTTCCGTACTGGGCCAAATCGTGAGCGGCGGGCCAAAAACGCCTTCCCCCCGCCAAGTACGCTGCATGACATCGAGCGACGATGTCAGAGTTTTGAAGCGCGTGGAAAAATCCGCTTCGATGGCATCGAAATCTTGTTTCGTGGAGCCAGAGCCCACGCCAAATATTAAGCGGCCATTGGAGAGCATGTACAGCGACTGCACCCGGTGGGCGTGTTCCACCGGATGGCGTAGCGGGATTTGCACGACGCAGGTGCCGAGTTCGATTTTCTGCGTTACGCCACATAACGTGCCGAGCAGCACCAGCGGATCGATGGTGGGAAAGCCACGGCCAAAGGCATCCGTTACCCAGAGGCCGGAAAACCCCAGTTCCTCCACCTTGCGCCCAATATCGACAAAGCGCTTGATGGTGGAAACACCATCAAGCGGGCGCGGGATGCAGACGATGCCAAGCTTCATGGCAAGGAACTCCGGTCCAGGAAACGAATGCGCGATTCTGGCGACGCCGGATTGCGAAGGCAAGCATGGTCATGAGGACGCAAAAAAGGCCCCTTGCGGGGCCTTTTTCAACGCATCGCGGTCGCCATAGTTTCAGAGACCGCCATTCTGCTGCGCGACCATGCAATAGAGCATGGTAATCGACGCCATCGTGTTAAAGCGCGAGGCATAAAGTGCCACACGCCCGGCGGCGGCTTTTTCCTCCGCGGTGGCATCGACGAGGCCGAGTACTTTTTGTTGGTTCGGCCAGATCAGGAACCACACATTGAAAGCCATGATCAGGGCCAGCCACATGCCGATGCCGATCGCATGGTGCCCGGTCTTGAGCATCAGCGCCTGCAGCAGATAACCATTCATGATAGCCAGCAGTAGCCCGGTGATCACAGTGGCCAGCGCGGCATAGCGGAAATAGAACAGAACGGCCGGAGCGATCACCTTGGTGATGGCCGGGCGTTGGGCTTCGGGGATGTTCGGCATATTCGGGACCTGAACGAAATTCAGATACCACAGCAGGCCAATCCACATAACGCCACACAGCACATGCAACCAGCGCATCACAAAAGCAAGCCAGGCGTGATCCGGCTTGACGAACTGCCCCGTGAAGATACCGCTGAGGACCAGAACCAGCACCAAGAGCGCGATTCCGGCCAGTAAGGTACGTTGGAGTGATGGAAATATACTACCCATGGACTACTCTTTCCTATGTGAGTTGTTGGTAAACCGCGCCCGGCGGCAAACGGTCCACGACGAATCCGTGTATCAAGAGGTACGTTAGCTACTGTGATCGGTCCCGACAATGCATTGTCTGGCATGACGACCCCTTCGGCATTGGGAACGATCGCCACGGCCTTGCGCCAGCACGACCCAGACCGGTTTTTCACGGCCTTGTTCGCTCCCGAGGCAAAGCGGGAGGCATTGTTTGCGCTCTATGCCTTTAACCATGAGTTGGCACGGGCCCGCGAGGCGGTCTCCGAGCCGCATCTGGCGTTGATCCGGCTGCACTGGTGGCGTGAAGTGATCCAGGGGATGGCAAAGCGCCATCCGGTCGCGGAGGCGATCGTGGCGGCATTGTCGGATGGCACTATCGACGCGGCCGATTTGCTGGCGCTGATCGATGCGCGGGAAATAGAGGCGGATCGCGCCATCGCCAGCCTTCCGGCATGGCGCGCCTATGTGCTGGGCACAGCGGGTGGTCTGGCGGTCGCGGCCGGGCAGCTGCTCGGGGCGTCAGAGCCGGAGGGCTTGCGGAGCCTCGGTGCCGCTTATGGCGTGGTTGGCATTCTGCGCGCGGTGCCTGCCTTGGCCCGGCACGGGCGCTGCCTGTTGCCGGAGGATGTTCTGGGCGCGCATGGGCTCTCGCCGGAGGCCGTGGTGTCCGGCGCCGACCCCACCGGTGCGATGGCCGAGCTGGCACGGATGGGCCGGGATTTTCTGCGCCCGATCGTTCTCCCGCGCGCCAGTGTGGCCGCAGCCTTGCCGGCGGTGCTGGCGAAGCGGGATTTGCGGCGCCTGCCGATGGCGTCGGGTCCGCGCGGACTGGGCGACAGGCTCGCTGTCACCTGGGCGGGGCTCACGGGACGGATTGGGTGACGGCGATGCGTACTTTGCGGTAGGATCGTGCCGCGAGTTGATGGAGGATCCCAGATGCGCCTGACCGAACAACAAGTGAAAGATTTTCTCGCCAACGGTTATCTGTTCCTGCCCAGCCTGTTCAGTGATGCCGAGGTCGCGGCGCTGCGGGTGGAGGCGGAACAGATTTACGATACCGATCGCAAGGAAATCTGGCGCGAGAAATCTGGTGCCCCGCGCACCGCCTTCGCCGCGCATCAATATAATGAGGCGTTCGGCTTGCTGGGCGCGCATCCACGGCTGATCGAGCCGGTGGAGCAAATGTTCGGCGAACAGCTTTACATGCACCAGTATAAGATCAACGCCAAAGCCGCGTTCGATGGCGATGTCTGGCAATGGCATCAGGATTACGGCACCTGGAAGCGCGACGACGGCATGCCGGAACCGCGCGCGATGAATATTTCTGTTTTTCTCGACGAGGTGATGTACATCAATGGCCCGCTGATGCTGGTGCCGGGCAGCCATGTGCACGGCACCCTGGCGGCGGGACATGATCTCGGCACCACGTCCTATCCGCTGTGGACGTTGGATAACGACACGGTCAAGAAACTGGTGGATGAAGGCGGTATATTTACCGCCGTCGGTCCGCCCGGATCCGTGCTGATGTTCCATGGCAATCTGGTGCATGGATCGGCGGGCAATATTACGCCCTATCCGCGCAAGATTGTTTATTTAACCCTGAACGCGGTGTCCAATTACATTCGTACGCCGACCCGGCCGGACTGGATTGCGCATCAGGATTTTGCGCCCATTCAGCCGGTCGCGGACGACGCCTTGCTGGTCTATGCGCGGAGCTGGCGGGCGGCCGCGGAATAGATACGGCGGGCGGTATTCGGCTCGGCGCTCCATCGATCGGTACCATGGCCGAGCTGATCGTTTTGCTGGCGAAGGTCTATCTTTTGATCGGGGTTGGCGTCGCTATTCTATTTCTTTTGCTCGGGATTGAGCGGGTGAATCCTGCCGCGCACGGTGCCTATGCATTCCAGCCCTCATTGCTGCCTAGCCTGACATTGCTATGGCCCTATGTGCTGCGCCGCGGGGCGGAAAGCGGATTCTTCCGACATGCAACGGCGCCATTGGAACCCGCATCGCCGGATCCAGCTCGGCCTTGTCGTCATTCTGTCATTGGCGTTTCTGGCCGCTGTGGGTTTCTGCCAGAACGGTCTGATCGAAGCGCCGATGATCCAGTTGAAACCGCTACCATGAGGCGCAAATCATGAGTGCGCGCTTCGTGCTAGTGATCTGGAATGCCAGGAAAAATTGTCTATGACGCGATCGCGTTGGCCATTATCGCAGTCTATATTCTGACATTCTTGCATGTCGTCCCGCGTTCGCAAATGCTGGGTTGTCTGGATGCAGCCGGGGGATGGTCTGGCGCATAAGGCTTGTGCCAGTGTGTGTTTCATCGGTGGCGTGCTGTCGGTGTTGGTAAGCACGGGGGAGGTGGCCGGCTCGCAATATCTGCTCCCGCTGGATCCGGTTGGGAAGCAATTGCCGGATGGGCTTCGCCATTGGGTTGGTATTCGTGGCATCTACGAGGGCGAGGTTTTTCGGGTCGGAGATTTACTGCTGTTTCGCTCCGATATCGCGATGGTGCGGACGCCATGAAGGCGGATATTCGCGGCGTGATTGGCACGCCGGTCGCGCTGGGTGCGGCATGCTGGCTTGGAGCTTTGCGCCGCGCCTGACACGCTGATCGGGCTGGACGATCTGGAGTTCTTGGCGCTCGCGGGCGCGGTAGTCCTGATCCTGGTCCTATTGGACGCCACCGCGGCCCGGCCACACGGCAGGCGATCATTGACGCTGCGCGCCTATGCCCGGCGCCGGGCGCGCGCGGGTTTTGCCACCGGCAAGAGCGGTGCAAGGTACCGCCCGGTATGGCTGTCCGGATGTGAGCCAATATCCTCTGGCGTGCCCTCGGCGACGATATGACCGCCGCCATCGCCACCTTCCGGGCCAAGGTCGAGAATCCAGTCGGCGGTTTTGATCACTTCCAGATTGTGTTCGATCACCACCACGGTGTTGCCCTGATCGACCAGGGTGTGCAGCACTTCCAGGAGTTTTCGTACATCCTCAAAATGCAGGCCCGTGGTGGGTTCATCGAGGATATAGAGGGTTCTTCCTGTTGCCCGGCGGGCGAGTTCTTTGGATAATTTGATCCGTTGCGCTTCGCCGCCTGACAATGTGGTGGCTTGCTGCCCGAGGGCGATATAGCCGAGGCCGACCTGTTGCAGGATTTTCAGGCGATCATTGATGCGGGTCTGGGCGGAGAAATAGGGCACGGCCTCGTCCACTGTCATGGCAAGTACTTCGGCGATGGACTTATCACGAAATTTTATTTCCAAAGTTTCCCGGTTATAGCGCCGTCCCTTGCAGGTGTCGCAGGTGACATAGACATCAGGCAAAAAATGCATCTCGATTTTTAGTACGCCATCGCCCTGGCAGGCCTCGCAACGCCCACCCTTCACGTTGAAACTAAAACGCCCAGGCTTGTAGCCGCGCGCGCGGGCATCGGGAAGTTCGGCGAACCAATCTCGAATGGGCGCGAACAGATCCGTATAGGTGGCGGGGTTGGAGCGCGGAGTACGGCCGATCGGCGACTGGTCGATATCGATGATTTTGTCGAGTTGTTCCAAGCCTTCGATCCGGTCATGCAGGGCGGGAACCTCACCCGAGCCCATCAGGCGGCGCGACGCGGCCTTGTAGAGCGTGTCTACTACGAGGGTGGATTTTCCGCCGCCGGAGACGCCGGTGATGCAGGTGAAGGTTCCTAACGGAAAACGAGCAGAAATATTTTTTAAGTTATTGGCCCGTGCACCAATCACCTGAATGATTTTTCCTTTATCCATTCTGCGCCGCTGTGCCGGCACCGCGATGCGCTTGCGCCCAGACAGATAATCGCCCGTCAGAGATTTTTGGTTTTCTGAAATCTCCACCGCCGTCCCTTCGGCGATGACATGCCCGCCCTGGATACCGGCTAGCGGCCCCATATCAACTACATGATCGGCGGCACGGATGGAATCCTCGTCATGCTCCACCACCAGAACCGTATTACCGAGATCGCGCAGCCGGCGCAGCGTGCCGAGCAGGCGCTCATTGTCACGCTGATGCAGACCGATAGATGGTTCATCAAGGACATACAGCACGCCGGTCAGGCCGGACCCGATCTGGCTTGCCAGCCGAATGCGTTGGCTTTCGCCGCCTGATAAAGTAGCAGAGCCGCGGGCGAGTGTTAGATAATCCAATCCGACATCCACCAGGAACTGCAATCGTTCCACGATTTCACGCAAAATTCTCCGGGCGATTTCAGCGCGCTGCGGGCTGAGGGTGGTGCCGACATCGCGGAACCATTCCAGCGCGTGGCGGATGGATAGTTCGGAGGCCTCGGCGAGGTTTTTGCCGCCGATGCGCACGGCCAAGGCTTCCGGTTTCAGTCGCGCGCCGGTGCAAACCGCGCAGAATTTTTCGGCTTGGTAACGGGAAAGTTCCTCGCGCACCCAGGCGCTGTCGGTGCTTTCAAAGCGGCGTTGCAGATTATGGATCACACCTTCGAACGGTTTTTCCAGCGTATAGGCGCGAGCGCCGTCCTTGTAGGTGAAATTTACTTTCGTTTTGTCGGTGCCAAACAGGATGGCGTCACGCACGTCTTCGCGTAGATCCTGCCATTGCGTACGGTTACTGACCTTGAAATGTTTGGCCAGGCTGTCGATTGTCTGGTCGTAATAGGGTGTTTTGGCATTGGCCCAGGGGCGGATGGCGCCGTCCGTTAGATTCACCCGCTCATCGGGTACGACCAGATTGGGGTCGAAGAAATTTTCCACGCCGAGCCCGTCGCAGGACGGGCAGGCCCCGTGCGGGGAGTTGAAGCTGAACAAACGCGGCTCGATTTCCTCGATGGTGAAGCCGGAGACCGGGCAGGCGAAGCGCGAGGAGAAAATCGTCTGTTCGCCGCTCTCGGCGTTTTCGGCGTAGACGATGCCTTCGGTCATGCCGAGCGCGGTCTCAAAGCTATCGGCCAGGCGCGGCGCGATGCCGTCGCGGACAACGATGCGATCCACCACGGCTTCGATATCGTGGTTGAGGCGGCGATTGAGGGCTGGCACATCGGCGATTTCATACAGCGTACCGTCCACCTTGACGCGGGTGAAGCCACGGCGTTGCAGATCGGCAAACTCCTTGCGGTATTCGCCTTTGCGCCCGCGTGCGATGGGGGCGAGCAGCAGTAGCCGCGTGCCCTCCGGCATGGCCATCACGCGATCGACCATTTGTGAGACCGTCTGCGCCTCGATCGGCAATCCGGTGGTGGGCGAATAGGGCGTTCCGCCACGGGCCCAAAGCAGGCGCATATAATCGGCGATTTCCGTCACTGTGCCGACGGTGGAGCGTGGGTTCTTGCTGGTTGTTTTCTGTTCAATGGAGATAGCGGGAGACAATCCGTCGATGCTGTCTACATCGGGCTTGCCCATCAGTTCGAGGAATTGGCGGGCATAGGCTGACAACGATTCGACATAGCGGCGCTGGCCCTCGGCATAGATGGTATCAAACGCCAGGGAAGATTTACCGGAGCCGGACAATCCGGTGATGACGGTGAGGCTGTCGCGCGGGATCCGCACATCCACATTCTTCAGATTATGCTCGCGCGCGCCGCGCACATGGATGAACCCATGCACCATGCGCGGGGTGACGTCGTCAGCCATGGGGGCGCCCCGTTGTTCTCGTGATGTTCTCGGTCTATATGACCTGTTCCAGCCGCCCTGGGAAGGGGTTAGGCTGTTTTTCAACAGGCAGTGGGCACTGAGGCAAGGGCGAGGAACAAGCAAGTGGCAGGCAGCGTCAACAAGGTTATTCTGGTGGGCAATCTGGGCAAGGATCCGGAAGTGCGGACCACGCAGGATGGCAGTAAGATCGTCAACCTCACCCTGGCGACCAGCGAGACCTGGAACGACCGCGCCTCCGGCGAGCGCAAGGAACGCACGGAATGGCACCGGGTGGTCATCTTCAACGACCGCATCGGCGATGTAGCAGAGAAATATTTGAAGAAAGGCGCCAAGGTTTACGTGGAAGGCGCTTTGCAAACCCGCAAATGGACGGATCAGGCGGGGGTGGAGAAATACACCACCGAGGTGGTGATCGGGAAATTCCGGGGCGAATTGACGATGCTAAGTGGCCGCGGCGAGGAGGGTGGGGCCAGCGAAGGCGGCAGCTACCAGCCGCGCGAGCGTGCCCCGGCGCGGGCGGCCAGCGGGGGCGGTGGTGCGCGTGGCGGCGCCCCATCCTGGGAAGCGCCGAAAGGCGGCGATCTGGATGATGAAATTCCCTTTTGATCCCTCCCACAGCGCCCCGATGGGCGCGGCCGCGAGGTAGCGACACGGGGGGCACTGTGCTAGACGTGCTGCGCACGGGTTGAACCATGGCCGGAGTCGTCCGGCCGCCCGCATAAAATCGGAATTGTCTTGAGCGACACGCCTGAATCACCCCCACTGAGCGAACCGCCGGAGGACATGCAGCCGGTGATGCTCGAGGAGGAGATGCGCCGCTCCTACCTCGACTACGCGATGTCCGTGATCGTTTCGCGGGCGTTGCCGGATGTGCGCGACGGGTTGAAGCCGGTACATCGGCGTATCCTCTATGCCATGCATGATACCGGTAACACGCCGGATCGGCCGTACCGGAAATCCGCCTCTGTCGTCGGGGAGGTGATGGGCAAATACCATCCGCATGGTGATTCCGCGATTTATGACGCCATGGTGCGGATGGCGCAGAATTTTTCCATGCGCGTGCGGCTGATCGATGGCCAAGGCAATTTCGGCAGTGTCGATGGCGATCCGCCAGCGGCGATGCGCTATACTGAATCGCGCCTCGCCGGTGCCGCGATGCTCCTGCTCGCTGACATCGATCAGGAGACGGTGGATTTTTCCCTCACCTACGATGAAAGCCGTGAGGAGCCGCGGGTGCTTCCCGCGCGGTTTCCGAACCTGCTGATCAATGGCGCTGGTGGTATCGCTGTCGGTATGGCTACCAATATTCCACCGCATAATCCGGGTGAGATCATCGATGCCACGTTGGCATTGATGGACAATCCCAAGCTTTCTCTTGACGAGTTGCTGAAAATCGTCCCCGGCCCTGATTTTCCGACCGGCGGCCTCATTCTTGGGCGCTCTGGTATTCGCAGCGCATACGAGACCGGTCGGGGCTCCGTCGTCATCCGCGCGCGTGCGGAAATTGAAGAGATTCGCAAGGATCGCGAAGCCATCATCGTCACCGAAATTCCGTACCAAGTAAATAAATCCACCTTGCTGGAACGCATCGCCGAATTAGTGCGCGCCAAGCAGGTGGAGGGCATCTCGGATATGCGCGACGAATCCGATCGCTCCGGCATGCGGATCGTGATTGAGTTAAAACGCGACGCCACCGGCGATGTGGTGTTGAATCAGCTTTACCGCTTTACGCAGTTGCAGACCTCCTTCGGCGCTAACATGCTGGCGTTGGATGGTGGGCGGCCGCGCCAGATGGGGCTGCGCGATGCGCTGATGTGTTTCGTCACGTTCCGCGAGGGCGTGATCCTGCGGCGCTCACGCTTTGAGCTAAACAAGGCGCGGGACCGGGCGCATCTGTTGGTGGGCCTAGCCATCGCGGTGGCGAATATCGACGCGGTGATCGCACTGATCCGCTCCAGCCCGGATGCCGCCACCGCGCGTGCAGCGCTGATGGATCGCGATTGGCCGGCCACCGATATCGATGTTCTTCTCGCCCTGATCGATGAGCCGGGCAATATCGTCACACCGGAACGCACGGTACGGCTGACGGAAGACCAGGCGCGCGGTATTCTGGAATTGCGCCTTGCGCGCCTGACCGGGTTGGAACGCGAAAAAATCCAGCAGGAATTGACCGAAGTTGCGCAGCGGATGCGCGAATTGCTGGAAATTCTCGGTTCCCGTATCCGTCGCATCGAGGTGATGCGCGAAGAGCTGGTCGCCGCGCGCGCCGAAATCGTTTCTCCGCGGATGACGGAAATTACCGACGCGGCGTCCGACCAGGATGATGAAAGCCTGATAGAGCCAGGCCAGATGGTGGTGACCATCACCCGCGACGGTTTCATCAAGCGCACGCCGCTCGATACCTATCGGGCACAAAATCGCGGTGGGCGCGGGCGTAGCGGGGCGGGCACGCGCGGCGATGATATCGTCACTCGCAGCTTCAACGCGCATACCCATCAATGGGTGCTGTTCTTCTCGGACGGTGGTAAGGCGTATCGGGAAAAAGTCTGGAAATTGCCGGAAGCGGGGCCAACGGCGAAGGGCCGCGCGCTGGTTAATCTCCTGCCCGATCTGGGAGCCGATTCCATCACGACCGTGCTGCCGCTGCCGCAGGACGAAACGCTGTGGGAGAACCTGCATCTGGTTTTTGCCACTGCCTCGGGCAATGTGCGACGCAATCGGCTGTCGGATTTCCGCAATATGCGGTCGTCTGGCCTGATCGCGATGAAATTGGATGAGGACGATCATTTGATCGGTGTGGCGACCTGCCGGGAGGGTGACGATGTGCTGCTGGCCACGCGCACCGCGCGCTGCATCCGCTTCCAGGCGGCGGACGACAATCTGCGGGTGTTCGCTGGGCGTGATTCGACCGGCGTGCGCGGCATTCGTCTGGCGGCCGGGGATGCGGTGATCACTATGTCCGTGCTGCGCCATGTCGGCGTCACCATGGAAGAGCGGACGGCCTATCTGAAATCCTCCGCGGCCCGCCGCCGTGCTGAGGGCGATGAAGACACGGTGATTGTGGAACCCGATGAGGAGGTCACCGATATCACCTTGTCCGCCGAAAAAATCGCCGACATGAAAGCGGAGGAGGAATTTCTTCTGACCGTCACCAATGGCGGCTTCGGCAAGCGGAGTTCCGCCTATGAATACCGCGTCACCAACCGGGGTGGCCAGGGTATTGCCAATATTTCCCTGTCGCACCGCACCGGCACGGCCGTCGCGGCGACGTTGCGGGTGCGTCCGGGTGACGATGTGATGCTGGTGACCGATGTTGGGCGCCTGATCCGGGTGCCGGCCGATCAGGTGCGGGTGACCGGGCGGATGTCGATGGGGGTTACATTGTTCCGCGTTGATGCGGGTGAGAATGTCACTGCGGCCTTCCCGATTCTTGACGATGGCGAAGACGAAACGGAGAGCGATCCCTCCCTCCCTGGCAATAACAATCCCGACAATCACGACCCCGGCGTGGAGGCCCCCACCGATGGCTAACAAACAACGGATCGGCCTTTATCCCGGTACGTTCGATCCCGTCACCAATGGCCATCTGGATGTGATCAGTCGCGCCGCGCGGCTGCTGGACCGGCTGATCGTCGGCGTGGCAATCAATACCGGCAAGGAGCCGCTGTTTCCGCTGGAAGAACGCGTGGAACTGGTGAAGGCGGAAGTCGCCGCTATCGCGGTGAAGAACGGCAATGTGATAGATGTGTTGCCGTTCGACACGTTGCTGGTGCAGTTCGCCCGTAAAGAGGGTGCCACTATGATCGTGCGCGGGCTACGCGCGGTGTCGGATTTCGACTATGAATTTCAGATGGCGGGCATGAATTACCGTCTGGACCCGGAGATCGAAACCGTGTTCTTAACTGCCAGCGAACGCCATCAGTTCATCGCCTCGCGCCTGGTGAAGGAAATCGCCTTTCTGGGCGGCGATATTTCGTCTTTTGTTCCGCCGCTCACGCATGAGCGTGTGTTAAAGCGGGTTCGTGAACGCGCCTGACTATATTGACTGGCCTCGGCCACGGAGATCGGAATCATGCGCCGTCGTGCTTTGATCGTAACATCCTTAATGGGAATTCTCATGTCTGAATCCACAGATGCCCAAACCAATCCCGATCCCGCCAACACGCTCTATCTGGACCTGAAGGATGGCCGCGTAGTGATCGAACTGCGCCCCGACCTCGCGCCGAAACATGTGGAGCAGGTAAAGGCGTTGGTGGCGAAGAAATTCTACGACAACACGCCGTTTCATCGCGTGATAGAGGGCTTTATGGCCCAGGGTGGCGACCCCACTGGCACCGGCATGGGCGGGTCCGATATGCCCAACGTGCCGGCGGAATTCACCAAGAAGGCGCACTTCCTGCGTGGCACGGTGGGGGCTGCGCGCAGCGGCGATCCGAACAGCGCCAACAGCCAGTTCTACATCATGTTCGCCCCGGCGTCCCATCTGGATGGCCAGTACACGATTTGGGGCCGCGTGGTGCAGGGGATGGAATTTATCGATAAGATCAAGCGTGGTGCCGGTGGCAGTGGCACAGTGCAAAACCCGGACCGTATCGTCCGTGCCCGGATGGCCACGGATCCGCAATAGCTGCCTTGCGTAACCTGGATCTGCGCGAATTTAGATTGACCCGCGGCCCGCCTTGGCGTTCAAGGCGGGCTCGGCCTGCGTCCGGGCCGGTTTGGTGAGAGCCTGTAGCTCA
>SHWN01000070.1 GCA_009693795.1 Acetobacteraceae bacterium | reverse complement strand
GCATTTATTCTGGAACGCGTCGCCGGCGCTGGCGGGGTGGACCCCGCGCTCAGCGAAGAGGAACAGGCGGGGGTGTGGAACACCGCCACAACGCTGGGTGCCACATTAACTGATGCCGAATTGCTAGATGATGCGCTGAGCACGGAGCATCTGCTGTGGCGGCTATTTCATACCGAGGGCGTGGCGATCGATCGGGCCCGTACGCTATCTTATGGCTGTCGCTGCTCGCGCGCGCGTCTGGCCAGTATTTTGGGTGGATTCGGCACCGACGATCTGGAACATATGGAAGTGGGGGGTGCCATCACCATGACCTGTGAATTCTGCAATCATGCTTTTTGCTTCACCCGCGCTGAGGTCAGCGCGAATAAATAAACATCTGCATTGAGGGAGACAAAAATGGAAACCAGTTTTTCAGTCAACGACGTGACCATCCATCGAATTATCGAGGAGGAGAAGGGCCACACCCCGATCCTGGAATTCTTCCCGACGCTTTCGAAGGAGATGCTGGAGGAAAACCGCGCCTGGCTAGAACCGGACGCGCTCGATCCAGTCACCGGCAATGTGAAGCTTTGCTATCAGTCCTACGTAGTAAAAACACCGCACCACACAGTGCTGGTCGATAGCTGCATTGGCAATGACAAAAACCATCCGAACCGCCCGGCCTGGACAGGGCGCAAGGATCCCGCCTTCATGAACGGGCTAGCCGCCGCTGGCGTGAAGCCGGGAGAAATCGATTACGTCATGTGTACGCATTTGCACATGGATCATGTCGGCTGGAACACGAAGATGGAAAATGGCCGTTGGGTTCCGACCTTCCCCAACGCAAGGTATTTATTTTCCGAGACCGAATATAAATTCTGGGAAGCCCAGCACGCGCAGAACCGGCTGCATTATATGGAAGACAGCGTGCTGCCGATCATCGAGGCAAAGAAGGCCGATCTGGTCAAAAGTGCGCATGGCGTGAATGACTATTTTACCCTCGTGCCTACCCCGGGCCATACGATCGATCATTATGCGGTACGCATCGGCAAGGGTGGCAAGGACGCGCTGATTACCGGTGATTTCATTCACTCGCCGTTGCAGGCGAAATATCCGGATCTGGCGATGCGGGTGGATTACAATCCCAAGCAGGGTGGCGAGACTCGCTGGAAAATGCTGGGTGAGCTTTGCGACACGTCCACTCTCTGCTGCACCGCGCATTTTCCCTCTCCCTCCGTCGGGCGGATCAAGCGCTGGGGCGATGGCTTCAAGTGCGAGTTCGTGGGCTAATCTGCCATCATGGCCTGTGGATTGTTTCACGTGAAACAATCCACAGGCTCCCGGGTTATTGGAACCCAGGGCTAGTTGGACAATATCACGCGGCATGGGATATGTTGGGTATACTGACTTTTCCGCCCCCCCTTCACACCTACCCCATCGCCCCGATCCCAATTTCCGTAAAACATCCCGAGGCGGTGCCCGAATCGACGACAAGATCGGCTACATACACCTCATGAGCCGTCTTTTGATCCTGCTTGTCCTGCTATTGCCGGCCCCGGCATGGGCACAAAGCCGCTCCGATGTGGCCTCCCAGTGGGCCGGTGCGCTGTTCGCAGAAAGTTGCGTCCAGCATGCCAGTAGCCCGACCTTGTTGCGGGCCTGGGCGCCGGGGATCAGCTTCGGCCCCGACAAGGCGGATCAGGCGATGCTCTCGGCCACGGCGCGCTAGGCCGGCAGGCCGCAGCACATGGCAAAATCCGTCACCCGTTATGTTTGCCAATCCTGCGGCGCGGTCACCCCGAAATGGGCCGGGCGATGCGAGACTTGCGGCGAATGGAACACCATTTCCGAAGAAATTCTCGAAGGCCGCCCCGGCGCCAGCGCCAAGAGCCCGACCAGCCGGAAAATCAATTTCGTCGGCCTGGAAGGTTCTGCCGCTCCGCCGCCGCGTCTGATGACAAATATCGCGGAGCTGGACCGCGTGCTGGGCGGCGGTTTTGTGCCGTCATCTGCCGTACTGGTGGGGGGCGATCCGGGGATCGGTAAATCCACCCTGTTGTTGCAGGCGAGCGCCACAATGGCCCGCGTCGGGCGGCGGGTGATCTATGTCTCCGGCGAGGAGTCGGTTGATCAAGTGCGCCTGCGTGCTCGCCGGTTGGGGCTGGTGGATGCGAAGCTGGAACTTGCCGCCGCGATAAATCTGCGCGAGATCATTGCCAGCCTAGAAGCCGCCAGTGAGGCCGACCTAGTGGTGATCGATTCCATCCAAACTATGTGGCTGGACAATATCGAAAGCGCGCCGGGCACCGTATCCCAGGTGCGCGCCTGCAGTTTCGAGCTCATCCGCACGGCGAAATCGCGGAATTTCTCGGTAGTGCTGGTGGGCCATGTCACCAAGGAAGGCGCGCTGGCTGGGCCGCGCGTGCTGGAACATATGGTCGATGCGGTGCTGTATTTTGAGGGCGATCGCGGCCATCAGTTCCGTATCCTGCGCGCGACGAAAAATCGCTTCGGCGCCACCGATGAAATCGGCGTCTTTGAGATGACCGATGCCGGCCTAGCGGAAGTCGCAAACCCCTCCGCCCTCTTTCTTGCCGAACGGCGCGGCAATATTTCCGGCAGCGCCGTATTCGCCGGGCTGGAGGGCACGCGGCCGGTGCTGGTGGAGGTGCAGGCATTGCTGGCGCCCAATCCCGGCGGATCGCCACGGCGTTCGGTGGTGGGTTGGGATTCCGGGCGGCTATCGATGTTGCTTGCCGTGCTGGAAACCCGCTGCGGGCTGCGGCTGAACGCCAACGATGTCTATCTGAACATTGCCGGCGGGTTGCGGGTATCGGAACCGGCCGCCGATCTGGCGGTGGCGGCGGCGCTGATCTCGGCCGTCACGGATACGCCGACGCATGCGGGGACAGTCTATTTCGGCGAGGTGGGCCTGTCCGGCGAAATCCGTCAGGTCTCGCAGGCCGAGGCCCGGCTGAAGGAAGCAAGCAAGCTGGGTTTCGATGCCGCCTGCTTGCCACGCCGGGTGGCACGTGGGGCGGGCCGCTTGGCAGCGCCCGAAGGCTTGCGGCTGGAGGAGCTGGGCCATTTGGCCGATCTCGTCGCGCGCTTCGTTCCCGAAACCGCCGCGCAGGGCAATGAGGCGCTATGAGCTTCACACTCAGAATGCCCGCGCCAAGCCCGGCCACGCGGAAAACCCACGGGACGAACACATGAACGCCGTCGATTACGCTCTACTGGCTGTGCTGGCTGTCTCCGGCCTGCTTGCCTTTTTGCGCGGCTTAGTGCGGGAAATCCTGGGCATCGCCGCCTGGATCGGCGCAGCAGTGATCTCGCTCTGGGCAGCGCCCTTCGTGCGCCCTTATACAAAGACCTATCTCGGCCAGTACCTGACCGATCCAACGTTGCAGGATTATGCCGCGTTCGGCGCTGTGTTCATTGTGGCGGTGATCGTGCTGTTGATGATCTCCCATTGGGTGGGCGCGTTGGTACGCCAATCCCCGCTGGGCGGGGTGGATCGCAGCCTGGGGCTGCTGTTCGGCCTGGCGCGGGGTGCTGCCCTGGCGGTGGTCGCCTATATCGCGGCCAGCTGGCTGGTACCGATGGACCGCTGGCCAGAGATGGTATTACAGGCACGCAGCCTGCCGCTGACCTATCAGGGCGCTGCCTGGGTGGCGGGGCAATTGCCCCAGCCCTATCGCCCGATGCTGTATGTCCCGCCAAAGGGCAAGGACGCCATCGCCGCCGACCTGCTGTATGCCACGCCGGCCGGGCGCGCCACCGGGGCGCCGGGCGCCGCCACCCCATCCATAACCATCCCATCCACAACCACCCCCCTGGGCAAGCCGCCAGCACGGGAGTAGGAGAGCGGCTCATGCATCACACGCGCGCGCCCCTTTCGCTGGATGACGACAAATTCCACGAAAGGGGCGCGCGCGTGTGATGCATGAGCCGCCCCTTTCGCTGGATGACGACAAATTCCACGAAGAATGCGGCGTCATCGGCTTGTGGAACGTTCCCGATGCCGCCGCCGTCACTGCCCTGGGCCTGCACGCGCTGCAGCATCGCGGCCAGGAAGCCACAGGCATCGTAACATACGATGGTAAGCAGTTTCACTCCCATCGCGGCCTTGGTCTGGTCGGAGATAATTTTTCCGATGCAAAGGTGATCGCCTGCCTGCCCGGAACCGTTGCGGTCGGGCATAACCGCTATGCTACCACCGGCGGCACCATCCTGCGCAATGTGCAGCCGCTTTATGCCGATTTCGAATTCGGCGGCTTCGCCGTGGCGCATAACGGCAACCTCACCAACGCGCATGTGCTGCATCGCCAGCTGGTCCGTCGCGGCTGCCTCTTCCAGTCGACCATGGATTCGGAAGTCTTCGTCCATCTGATCGCCATCAGCCTCTATTCCACCGTGGTCGACCGGCTAATCGACGCGCTGAAGCAAGTGGTCGGCGCCTACTCCCTGGTCGCGCTGTCGAACGAGGCGTTGCTCGGCGTGCGTGATCCGCTCGGTGTGCGCCCGCTGGTGCTGGGCCGGATCGGGACTGGCTGGGTGTTGGCGTCGGAAACATGCGCGCTCGATATCATCGGCGCCGAATTCGTCCGCGATGTCGAACCCGGTGAAATCGTGGTGATCAACGATAAGGGCGTGAATTCCATCAAACCCTTCGGGCGCAGCACGGAACGCTTCTGCGTGTTTGAATATATTTACTTTGCCCGCCCCGATTCCATCACCGAAGGCATGCCGGTCTATACCGCGCGTAAACGCATCGGCGCCGAGCTAGCCCGTGAATTCGGGGTTGAGGCGGATGTCATCGTTCCGGTGCCCGATTCCGGGGTGCCCGCCGCGATGGGCTATGCGCAGGAAAGCGGCATCCCGTTCGAGCTTGGCATCGTGCGCAATCATTATGTCGGGCGCACCTTCATCGAGCCGACGGATCATATCCGCAATCTTGGCGTAAAATTAAAACACTCCGCCAATCGCGCCGTGCTGGCCGGCAAGCGCGTGGTGCTGGTCGATGATTCCATCGTGCGCGGCACAACGAGTAAAAAGATCGTCGAAATGGTGCGTCAGGCCGGTGCCAAGGAAGTGCATATGCGCATCTCCTCCCCTCCCACCACGCATTCCTGCTTCTATGGCATCGACACGCCCGAGCGCGGCCAACTGTTGGCGTCGAACCATTCAGTGGAAGAGATGGCGGCGATTATTGGCGTCGATAGTTTGGCTTTTGTTTCCATCGACGGGATGTATCGCGCGCTGGGGAAACCCGGGCGAGATCCGGTGCATCCGCATTATTGCGATGCCTGCTTTACCGGTGATTATCCGATCGCGCTGGCCGATCAGGCCGACAATAGCGACCGCCAGCTCAGCCTGTTAAGCGCAGGAAGTTAATATGGCGGCGCTGACGGGCAGCGTGGCGCTTGTCACGGGCGCCAGCCGAGGGCTGGGCGCGGCAACGGCGAAGGAACTGGCCAGGCTCGGCGCGCATGTGATCATTACCGGGCGTGTGCAGGGCGGATTGGAGGAAACCGACGATGCCATCCGCGCGGTGGGCGGAACTTCCACCTTACTCCCTTTCGATCTTGCCGCAACGGATACGATCGACGCGCTGGGCCCGAGCATCCATGAGCGCTTCGGCCGGCTGGATATTCTGGTCCATGCCGCCGCCGCCTTGGGCGTGCTGACCCCGGTCGCACATATTCAGAAAAAAGATTTCGATCATGCGCTCGCCGCCAATGTCACCGCCGTTTGGCATCTGATCGGCACCTGCGCGCCTTTACTGACCGCCGCCCCGGCCGGGCGGGCGGCGTTCGTCACCGCCGCGCGCGCCCGCGCGCCCAAAGCCTATTGGGGTATCTATGGTGCCACCAAGGCGGCGCTGGAACATTTTACGCAAACCTGGGCCGACGAAACCGCGACGACGATGCTGCGCGTCAATCTGTTCGACCCCGGGCAAATGGCCACACGGTTGCGCCGCGATGCCTATCCTGGCGAAGATCAGAGCGTGCTGCCGAAGCCAGCCGACATCGCGCCACAACTGGCCGCCTTGTGCCTGCCCACTGAATCGCGCACCGGTGAATTGATCCGCGCCGCTTGAACCGGGCGCCGCATCGGCGGACAATCCCCCGGTCAAACGGGGGAAACCGACATGGACATCTCAGGTAAAACCGCCATCGTCACCGGTGCCGCATCCGGCATCGGCCTCGGCATCGCCACGGCGCTCGCCGAAGCCGGCGCCAATGTGGTGATGGCCGACATCCAGAAAGACGCGGTGGAAGCCGCCGCGCACGGATTGTCCGGCACCAACAAGCAGGTGATGCCGGTAAGGATCGATGTCACGCAGGAAGACTCCGTTCTGAGCGCCCTGGCGGAAGCGGAGAAAAAATTCGGCAAGCTACACATCGCCTGCAACAACGCCGGCGTGCCGATGCATGGGACCAAACTAGTCGATGTGCCGGTGCGGGATTGGGAATTTGTCCTCGGTGTGAATGTCTGGGGCATCATCCATGGTATCCGCCATTTCGTCCCCGCCATCCTGAAACACGGGGAACAAGGGCATATCGTCAATACCGCCTCCGTCGCCGGTTTCCAGAATCGCCGTGGCACAAATCAGGGGCCGTATTCAATGAGCAAATACGCCGCGCTCTCACTCACCGAAGCATTGGAGCATGAGCTGGAAGGCACCAATATTGGCGTTTCTGTCCTGTGCCCCGGCCCGATCAACACCAATATCGCCCGTGGCGCGCGCAACCGCCCTGACCATATGGGCGGCCCGCAGGAACGCGCTAATGACGAAGCTGTGCTGGCGGAACGCCTGGCGACCAGCGGTCTCGATCCAAAAAAAGTGGGCGACCGGGTGGTCGACGCGATCCGCACGAAAACGTTTTATGCGTTTGTCAGCGCGGTGCCGGCAGACGTGATTCGCGCGCGACACCGGCGGATCGAGGCTGCTTTGAACTCACCTTGGGTGACGCATTACTGAAACGGCTGTTTCATATAGACAGAGTCAAAGCCTTTTTCCCCGGGCGCCCTCCGGTTTCAATACAGCCGTGGCGCGCGGCGGCCATGGCGCCGGCTGGTGCATAATATCAGGCCGATAGACGGCATCAACCACCGCGGTGATCGGGGTTGCGTCGCCATGTGTCACGGAACGGATCATGTCCGGCGCCGCGCCAGCATGCGCATGGACTCGCGGAGATCAAATCCACCGAATATCTGGCCGGCGGCGGCGTAGGTCGCCATGCCGAGCGCAATCAACAAAGCCAGAAAGAACCATTTCAGACCACGCATTTCGGTGGGGTCGGCGAACAACCAGAATTGCGCCAGAAACAACGCCGCCGCCATGGCAACCGCCGCGAGGACAATGCGCGGCGCGCGGCGGTGCAGGACGGCATCGATCGTTAAATGCCCGCGCCGGTAAAGCACGACCCACAAGGCCACGGCGTTGAAGACGGATGCAAGTGAGGTGGCGAGCGCGGGTCCCATATGCCGCAACGGCACCATGAACACGACGTTCAACACTAAATTTACCCCGACGGTGGCCAGGCCGATCTTCATCGGCGTCGCCGTATCGCCCCGCGCGAACATGCCGGGCGCCAGCGCCTTCACCGCGACATAGGCCGGCAGCCCGACGGAGTAAGCAATCAGCGCCTGGGCACTGAGGCGCACATTCTCCGCATCGAAGGCCCCGCGCCCGAACAGCACGAACATCACCGGCCAGGCACAGACGATCAGCGCAACAGCGGCCGGCAGGGATAGCAAGAAGCCATATTCCAGCGCACGGTTCAGCGTGTTGTTGGCCTGCCCGGCCTCGCCGGCACGCAGCTGGCGCGACAGCAACGGCAGCAGTGCAGTGCCCAGGGCCACACCAATCGTGCCAAGCGGCAATTGGGTGACGCGGTCCGCGTAATAAAGAATGGATACCGTGCCCGGGGACATCAGGGAGGCAATGATAACATCGACGACCAGATTAAGTTGCGTCGCTCCCGCGCCCAATAATCCCGGCGCGATCCGGCGCAGCAATGCGCGAATACGTGGCGTCAGACGCGGGCTGGGGATGCGCAACCCCATCCCGGCGCGCTGCATGGCCAACACCAAAAGTCCGAGCTGTAGGACCCCCGAGGCCAAAACGCCCACCGACAATGCGTAGCCGGCATTGGGCAGCAACGGGGTCAACCATAATAACGCCGCAATCAGAGAAAGATTGAACAGCACTGGCGCGGCGGCGGCGGCGGAAAATTTTTCCACTCCATTCAGCACGCTGGATGCCAGCGCGGCGAGGCAGATCAGGAACAGATACGGAAAAGTGATCCGTGACAATGTGACGGCCATGGCAAATTTCTCTGGGATTTCGCCGAAGCCTGGGGCGATCAGGCTAATCAGCTGCGGCATGAAGATCTCCCCCAGCAGAGTGAGGAAGGCGAGCCAGAACACCATCACGCCCAGGGTTTCTTCGGCGAAATATTTGGCCTCGGCCCGGCCCTCGGCGGCGAGCAGGCCGGAGAAGCTGGGAACGAAAGCCGCGTTGAATGCTCCCTCACCGAACAGCCGGCGGAACAAATTCGGCAATTTCAGCGCCACGAAGAACGCATCCGCCACCGGCCCCGCCCCCAGCGCAGCAGCGATCAGCACATCGCGCGCAAAGCCCAGCACCCGGCTGGCCATGGTCCAAAGTCCGACAGTGAGCGCGCTGCGCAGCATCATACGCAGGTGCGCCAAGCCCCGCGGCCGGTCAAGTCTGTTGGCGCCCAGATGACCCGGCACCGATCAAATCAATCCACTTCCGAATGCCCGGCTCGGTGACTATCCTACTGCCGCGCCGGCCACTGCGGGCCACGCATCGGACAAAAACCAGTTTGGAAGTGTCGCGTTATGGAAATCGCCCTCTCGCCCCTGGAATTCGCCCGCCGGGCCCGCCGCCTGTATGCTGGGCGCGAGGCGGTGGTGGATGGCGCGCTGCGCTTCAGCTACGCCGAATTCCTGGATCGCTGCGATCGCTGGTCCGCCGCACTTCAAGCCCTCGGCATCGCGCAGGGCGACCGCGTTGCCTATATCGCCCCCAACACGCATACGCATCTGGAGGGCTACTACGCGGTGCCGCAGATCGGCGCCGTATTGGTGCCCATTAACTACCGTCTGCAGCCGGATGATTTTGATTATATCATCAACCACAGCGGCGCCAAGATCGTCTGCGTTCATCCAGATTATCTGGCCGCGATCGATTCCATCCGCGATCGCCTGCCTCATGTCACACATTTTGTCGCCCTGGAAGGCAGTGCTCCAGGATCGATCGAAGCCGGATGGATCGATTATGAATCTGCCCTCGCCGCGCATGGCCCCGATTTCCACCGCCCCGACATCGCCGAAACCGATCTGATCACCATCAACTACACCAGCGGCACCACCGCGCGCCCGAAGGGCGTGATGATCACCCACCGCAATGCCTATCTGAACGTGATGGGTACGCTCGCCCATCACCATCTGACGCCGGCGGATCGCTATCTCTGGACCCTACCGATGTTCCACGCGAATGGCTGGACCTTTACCTGGATTAACACGGCTCGCGGCATGGCCCATGTCTGTCTGCGTCGCGTCGAGCCGGCACTGATTTTTCGCCTTATCAAGGAGGAATCCATCACCATGTTCTGCGCCGCGCCGACCGTGCTGATCGGCATCGCCAACGCGCCGGCGGAGCTGCGCGCCAGTGCGCCGCGTGGCGTCCGTCTCTTTACCGCCGGCGCGCCGCCCGCGGCCGCGACGATCGAATTGGTGGAGCGCGATCTCGGCTGGGAACTCACCCATGTTTATGGCCTGACCGAAACCTCGCCGCTGATCACGATATGCGAACCGATTCCCGAGCATAGCGGCCTGGACACCGCCGATCTCGCCCGCATCAAGGCGCGGCAGGGTGTGGAGCTTGTCAGCTCCGGCGAACTGCGCGTTATCGATGCCGTCGGCCAGGAAGTCCCGCCCAACGGTGAGACGCTGGGCGAGATCACCGTGCGCGGCAACGTCGTCATGAAGGGGTATTATAAGGACACTGCCGCCACGGACGCCGCCATCCGCAATGGCTGGTTCCATTCCGGCGATGCCGCTGTGGTGCATCCTGACGGCTATGTGGAAATCCGGGACCGCTTTAAGGACGTCATCATCAGCGGCGGCGAGAATATTTCCTCGGTCGAGGTCGAGGGCTGCCTGCTGCGCCACCCTGCGGTGCAGGAAGCCGCCGTCGTCGGCATGCCGCATGAACGCTGGGGTGAATCCCCGCACGCCTTCGTCATCCTGCGCCACGGCGCGACGGCAACTGAAGACGAATTGAAGCAACATATCCGGGACAGACTTGCCCGTTTCAAGACCCCGCAATGGGTCACGTTCGTCGAGGAACTGCCGAAGACGGCGACGGGCAAGGTGCAGAAATTTATCCTGCGCGCGGGAAGGTCCGCCATTTCGCGGCAGTAGCGCCGGCTAAGGTGTCTGGGCGCGCGAGACCGTTTAAAAAATCCGGCGCCGGCCCGCGCCACCACTCGGCCAACCACGGAAGCATACTCTCAAGGGTGGCCGGGTGGGGGTGAGGGAAGGTGCCTTACTTTTTAACAGTCTCTGAGAGGCTGTGGGATGACAAACCATCAGCACCCGCATCTTGGCGCGTTGGCCCAGACGGCCTATGCCCTCGCCATGGATGCCATCGCCGTCAAAAACCTGACCAAACGCTATCCCAGCAAACGCGGCCAGGACACCTTGGCCGTGGACCGGATCAACTTCGCCGTTGCGCCCGGCCAGACCATTGGCCTCTTGGGCGGCAACGGCGCGGGCAAAACGACCACCATCGCCATGCTGCTCGGCCTGTTGATCCCCACCGAGGGCAAGATCCATGTGCTGGGCCACGACATGGCGACGGACCGGTTTGCCGCGCTGGCACGGATGAATTTCTCCTCGCCCTATGTCGCCTTGCCGCATCGGCTGTCGGTGGCTGAGAATCTGCGCGTCTACGGCCATCTCTATAACGTGCCACATCTGGAACGGCGGATCCGGGAACTGGCGGACCAGTTGGATCTGCAGGCACTCCTCGCGCGGCCCGCCGGGCAACTGTCCTCGGGACAGAAAACCCGGGCGGCCTTGGCAAAATCGCTGATCAACCGGCCCGATGTGCTGCTGCTCGACGAACCCACCGCCAGCCTCGATCCCGACACGGCGGACATGGTACGCTCCTGGCTGGAGCGTTACCGCGACGAGACCGGCTGCACGATTCTTCTGGCGTCGCACAATATGGCGGAGGTGGAACGCCTCTGCTCGCATGTGCTGATGCTGAAACAAGGAAAAATCGTCGATCGCGGCAGCCCCGCCGATCTACTCGCGCGCTACGGCCGGGATGATCTGGAGGCAGTCTTTCTCGATATTGCCCGCAACCGGGGGCAAGCCGCCGAGGCGACCGCATGAGACCCGCCCGATGAACGCTACTTTGCGCCGCATCTGGGGTCTGATGTATCGGCATTTGGCGCTGTATCGCCGATCCTGGCCACGCCTGCTGGAACTAGCCTACTGGCCCGTGCTGCAAATGTGCATCTGGGGTTTTACCGCCGACTTTCTGGCCACCCGCATGGGTGGCGCCGAGATCGCCGGTGGGTTGCTGCTGGGTGGCGTGCTGCTGTGGGAAGTGGCGCTGCGCAGCCAGATGGGGGTGGCGATTTCCTTTCTCGAGGAACTCTGGTCGCGCAATCTCGGCCATGTCTTTGTGTCCCCCCTGCGATCATGGGAGCTGGTGGCGGCGCTGATTGGCATGTCCGTTATTCGTTTATGTGTGGGCGTACTGCCGGCCATTCTGCTGGCCTGGGCGTTTTACGCCTTCAATCTGTTTGCTATTGGGCCCTTGGTGATCCTGTTCTTCGCCAATCTGATGATTATGGGTTGGTGGGTCGCGCTTGCCGTAGTCTCCCTCATTCTGCGCCATGGCGCAGGGGCGGAGGCGTTGGCCTGGTCGGTGCTGTTCGGCCTAACGCCGTTTTCCGCCGTGTTCTATCCGGTCGCCATTCTGCCGGTCTGGGTGCAGCCCATTGCCCTTGCTTTGCCCTCGGCGCATGTGTTCGAAGGCATGCGTCAGGTCCTGA
>SHWN01000003.1 GCA_009693795.1 Acetobacteraceae bacterium | reverse complement strand
AGCGGCAGATCACGCTATGGGCTGCCCGTGCGCACGATCCACAGCACAGCCTCAAGGAATAACCGATTGTTCCCTCCGCTTCGTCCGGGGTCGCTCGGCTTGCACAGACAACGTGGTGCCATCTTCGACCACTGGGCGATCTTTAATACAAAGCAGTCCATCCGCAGCTTTAATCACAAAAAAAAGGCCGCCACAGGAAATCCTGAATCTTAACAGACTCTAGGCTGGCGCTATGCAATATGTGGCGAAGGGAGCGGAAAGATTATGGCTGATCCGATACAAATGGCCCCGCGATGGGAGACCATGGGCCAGTATGGGCAGAATATCCCGACCGAGTGCTGGTTAATGTGTTTCCAGATGATGTATTCGCACCAAAGCTGGGACAAATCCGGGATCGAGAGCACGTCGAACGCGGTTGAGGTGGATGTGGCGTCGGCGAAGAAAACCACCGGGTTGTTGACACGCGGGTATATGCAATCCGCCAATGCACTGTCTCTGCATGCCTGAGGCTGTGGGCAGTCCTGGTCTTCCTATGATTTTCGCCGCTGGCTTACCCCGGGGCCGGTGTGGGGGCAGGGCGCTGGACGACGGGGAGTTCGCATAATGTGGTGGTGATCGGCGCTAGCGAGACGAAGATCCGCTTCATCGTTCGTGGAACGATGTGATGCCGGTGGCGGAGGATCGCACCTAGGGTACGAGAATTTTTATCCAGGGCGATGGCGGGACGGCACCGGGGACAGATTATCATTTGGGCTGGGTCGGCGCTATTATGAATTTCGGGGCGGTGAAGAGTATTTAGGGGGGCTTGGACGTGGGAAGCGTATCGCGATGACACGACATTTTGGGGTGTTGATTCCAGCAACCAATACGACGGTGGAGATGGAATATACGCAGCTGCTACCCGAGGGATTGCAGGCGCATTACGGGCGGTTGGGGAAGGACGGCAACACGCCGTTCTCGCCGAGTTTGGTGGCGGATGTGGTGTACCAGTCGCAGCTTTTGGGGCAGGCGAAGGTGGAGGCAATTGCGTTGGCGCAGACCTCGGCCAGTTTGTTCTCGGATGATTATGATGCGGTAACTGAGCGGCAGATGCGCGATGGGTCTGGGGCGCCGGCGGTGACTTCGGCAATGGCGGTAGGGCAGGCCATTCGGGCGTTGGGGGCACGGCGGGTTGCGGTGATCACGCCGTATTCTTCGGAAGTGATCGGGTTGGCGAAGCGTTATTTTGAAAGTCAGCACGGGTTGGAGGTGGTGGCGATGGAGGGGTTTGATGCCGCCGATGCCTATATGATTGGCGGGTTGGGGCCGGAGCATGCGCGCGATGCGTTTCGTCGGATCGATTGCGCCGAGATCGAAGTGCTGGTGGTGCCGGGCGGGAATTTCCCCACCATGCGGCACGTGGCGGCGTGGGAGGCAGAGTTTGCCAAGCCGGTGATTACCACCAATGGCGCGACGTTGTGGGCGATGCTGGCATTGATGGGGGAGGCAACAAAACTGCCGGGGCTGGGTCGGTTGCTTGCGGAGATACCCAGAGGGGGGGTGAGGCGCGGGCCAGTAGCTCAGAAAAGAAATATGCGTTAAGAAATATGACAGTTAAAATTTATAACATTTTCTGCGTAGTAGCGTTAAGAGTCTCAAAAAAAATCTTGTGTCCAGTGGATTGTTTCACATGCAACATACCCAGAAATTCGGGTAAATCAGGCAGGTTATTGGCCGAAGAACCAGCCAAGCCAGGGCAGGCCGAAGGCGCCGGGGGCGAGGATGCCCGTAGCCCAGACCAAGGCCGACGCAATGTTGGCAAATTGGAAGCGATGCGGTGGCATGGCGCAGATGCCTGCGACCAGAGGCACCGCGGCGCGCAACGGACCGAAGAAGCGGCCAAAGAAAATGCCGGCGATGCCCCATTTTTCAAAAAAGGCCTGGCCGCGCGGAATAAGGGTAGGGTGGCGGCTCAATGGCCACATCGTCGCGATGGCGAGACCGTAATGTCGGCCGAACCAAAAGGAGAGCCAATCCCCCAGCGTTGCGCCGATCGCCGCCGCGGCCCAGATCGGCCAGAACGCCATGCCCGCGCCATTGATCAGCGCACCAAGGCCGAACAGGATCACCGTCGCGGGCAACAGAAGCGAAACAAACGCCAGTGATTCACCAAAGGCAAGCAGGCCCACGATTGGGATTGCCCAGACCTCGTGCAGCTTGATGAAGGCCAGAACGGTTTCAGTAATGAGACGGCCCTCCGGGGGATCAGGGTGCGGCGAATTGGGTCAGGACGTAGCGTACCATTTCGCTCCCCACAACACGCGGCTGGTGGCGGTGTGCGAGGTCGGCGGAATATGCAGCATGTCGCCGGGGCCGGCTTCCACCACATGGTCGTCGAACCGGCCATGGGTGCGCCCGGCTAGGATGAAGATCGAATGCCGGGTCTCGCACCAGTTCGGCGCCGGCGCATCGGGGGCGTCGCACGCGCGCTCCTGGTAACGCAGCGCGATGCCGAAACCGGTCTTGGCCTCGCGCAGTTTCAGGCGCTCATTCACCTGCGCCAGCGGATGATCGACGGCACGATCGATGCGCAACCTATCGGTGCCGGTTTCCATCAGCAGTGCCCAGGTGCACAGCACATCCTGGGCAGTAGAGGGTTTTCCATTTTGCTAGCGTAGGACCAGCTGGCGCCCAGATCGGGCACGATGGTTTGCAGGCAGTTCTTTTTGGCGCTCTGGTGAAAAATAAGTAGATTGCTCATCATCCCCATCATCGGGCCCACCGCGAATTACGTGGCGTGCTGTTCACATAGGTTCGAAACCGCCGCCGCAGCTCGATCTTACGCTCACCAAATCGCGCGATTCCGGTTGACGCCTCCGCCCCGGCAAAAACCGTTAGAAGAATCAGAGGCAGCGCCTCAGAATCAGGAGCAGCATTTCCGAGAGCGGATAATCCACCTTGCCGGCCTAATGATGATCCGGCAGCCCAATGAAATAGTGAAGAAAACTCGTCGTCTCAGAAATCTCTGCAAACCGGGTCCCGGGCGAACCCATCATCGTCCTCCATCTTAGACCCAGTGAAGGACAACAGATTTAGCACTTCAGCCTTTTGTCACAGATATCTTCACCCGATTGCCCTACCTGCCATCCTGGTCTCCCTTATTGTCCGGGCCGGAACGGGCCATTGTGTTGGCCTCTGCCGATCGGGCGGATCGCTTCGGGCCACGGTGAACGGTTTTTTTTCATTGGCAATGCGGGGGCAACGACACGCGTTGACACTCCCCGCCCCTGGGGCGATCACCCGCTGACCTCAAAGGAGCAACTCATGGCGGCACAACGCAATCTTCCGGCACTAGGATTTCTGGTGATGGCCTTTGCCATCGTTGGCTTGGTGGGGGTGTTCGCCAGCTTCGCGGCGCCGCTGCCCTTGCAGCGCTCTTTGGCGCGGGAGGCGGCGCTGGACGCAGCCGGGGCAGCCGCGCAAACGCCGAACTTGGCGACAGCCCTGGCCCGGCTGGCGCCACAATTGGGGGATTCGGCCGAAGCTTTGTCGGGGGCGGATGGGGCCAACCTGCCGGCTCGTATCCAGGCGGAGCGGATCGCCATGCGCGCACGCTTCGTGGCCGAAGCCGACGCCCTCGCCTTTCGCCTACGCCTGGTGATCACCCTGATCACACTCTCGGCCGCGGGCTTCGGCGTCATGCTGACAGGCGCTATCAGCCGGCGGTGATGCTAGGTCCTGGGGGGCTTAGGGGAAGGAGGGTTGGGGGCTTTACCCCCAAACCCCCAACAGGGACGTGTCGTCCCTGGACCCCCGTCCGTTTGGTTATGAGGGGCGTCGCCCTTTAGCAGGCTTCGGGCCAGAGCCCCGACCTTTCCTTCCCCTAAGCCCCTCCCAGGACCTAGCATCAGCGCCGGTTGATCGACCGCGCTCGCCGTGTGTTTTCAAACAGGCGTTAACACCTGCTTAATGCCAGTGGGACTTAGTCCGGGGTCATGAAACACCGCATGTCCCGTTGAGCGCCCCGTTGCGCGATCGCCTCCTGACCTTCGCCTTTCCCTCCCCAGATCTGCTGGTCGAAACGGGATCGGATGCGAAAAGATCCTGGGCCGCTGACGCCTTTACCAACCGGTTTGGGCGCACGGCCAATTGCTTCATCGGCCAACCGGTGGAGGAGCTGATGCCCCCGTAGATCGTCCGGAGCTGGCGTTGGCAACCTTGCAGGGCCGTCTCACGCTACTGGTCGTGCGGTCGAACGATGCGCAGGAAACGCGCTGCGCCCTGGGCGCGCTGGCGGTACCGGATCATGACGGGCGGCGTCGCCTTCTCGCTATCGAATGGCACCCAGGTGACGATGATGGGCGTGAATAAACTCACCAGATGCTCCTTCCAACTCGAATAAATCCGCCCCGGCCGTCTCACGGTACGGAATATCATCTTTCGCGGCCCCCTCCCCATCGTTCATGATGTGGGGGGAGTTCCCGTGATCGCATGACCGTCTCGCGTCACCTGCTCATTGTCGCCTTGCTATCTCTGCTGCCCAGTACGGCGGCCGGGCTGTTCACCCAGTTCAGTCTGCAGACGCGGCGGACCGGCGAGCTCAGCGAACTGGCGATGCGCCAGGCCGAACTGTCCGAAGCCGATCTGCTCTCCATCATCGACACCGCGCGCCAACTTGGCGTCATCGCCACCCGCTTCACGGAAGTGGAGCAATTGCAGCCCGAATGCGCCCAACAGCTTTCCGTGCTGCATACCCGCCTGGCGCGCTACGCCTTCCTCGGCGCCTATCGCCGGGATGGCACCCTGGCCTGCAGCTCCGTGCCGCAACTCGCCGGCGACAATCCGCCCTGGCTACCTGAACTCGCCGACGATGAACGCTCCAGCGTCGGTCAGCTCGCCCGCCAACCCGGCTTCAACGCACCGATCCTGCCCATCGGCACACCCATTCTGGATGCCAGCGGCCAGCGCAATGGCACCGTCATCATCGCCATCGATCTGGACTGGCTCAATCTGCGCCAGGGCGAACTCCGCCACGACCGCACCCAACAGCTGGCGCGCACCGCGCTGATCATCGCTGATCGCGGTCGGCGCATCATCGCCCGCCACCCCCCCTTCGACGCCCCGATCCCGCTTGGTAACGGGCTATCACACGCGGATTCACTGAACGACACCGAAACCGAACTCGCCGCCCGCCCGGTCGCCGGCCTCGCCCAGTTCACCGGCCCGGATGGCATTGATCTGCTCACCGCCTACGTCCCCTTCGCCGCCCACCGGGAACCGTTTTATGTCCGCGTCGGCCTGTCTCTGCACGCCGCCAAGGCGGAAATTGACGCCATCGCCCTGCGCGGCGCCATCCTGGTCGGCGCCGTCTCGCTGATCGCCCTGATCCTGGCGCTGGCCGTCGGCAAGGCCTTCCTCCGCCGCCCCACCGAACGCCTGCTGGTCGCCGCCCAGGCCTGGCGCATCGGCGATCTAGCCCGCCGTGCCCCGGTCGCGGAGGAAGTCTCCGAATTCAGCCGCCTCGCCATCGCCTTCAACAAAATGGCCGCCAGCCTCGAACAACGGGCCGCCGAGCGTGAACGCGCCACGCAATTACTTGAACAGCGCGTCGCCGAGCGCACCGCCGCATTATCGGAATCCAACGCCCGCCTGCATGTCGAAATCGCCGAGCGCGAAAAGACCGACGCCGCCCTCGCCCAGGCGCATAAATTGCAAGCCGTCGGCGGCCTCGCCAGCGGCATCGCTCATGACTTCAACAACCTGCTCGCCACCATCATGGGCAATCTGGAATTGCTAGAACGCAGCCTCGAACCGGCGCAGGAACGTATGCACACGCTAATCGGCCGCGCGACGGGAGCGGTGCAGCGCGGCGCCCAGCTCACCTCCCGCCTGCTCGCCTTTTCGCGCCGCCATCGCATGGTCCGCCGAGTAGTGGATGTTAACCAAGTGGTTAATGATCTCGTCACCCTCGTCGCCCCCACCCTCGGCCGGCGCGTCACGATCGAAACCCGCTTCGATCCTAATGTCTGGCCCGGCCTCGCCGATCCCAGCCAGCTCGAGGCCGTGCTGCTCAACCTCGCTCTGAACGCGCGCGACGCCATGTCCGAGGGTGGTAAGCTGACCATCACCACGCAGAACAAAACCTTCACCGTCGCCGAGGGCACCGCCGAACCCGGCGATTATGTGCGCATCGACGTCACCGATAACGGCACCGGCATGTCCGCCGAAGTTATGGCCCGCGCTTTTGAGCCCTTCTTCACCACCAAAGGCCCCGCTGGCTCCGGCCTCGGCCTAAGCCAAGTCTATGGCATCGCCCAGCAATCGGGCGGCACAGTGCGGCTGCATTCCGTGCTCGGCCAGGGCACCACCGTCTCCGTCCTGCTACCCCGCACCACCGCGCCAATGGACGACGCGGCGATCGCCGGCGCGCCGCAGCGCCTGCCCGAAAACCGCACCGTGCTACTGGTTGATGACGATCCGCCGGTGCGCCAGGCGACTGCCGAAATGCTGCTGGAATTCGGCTGTACCGTCGTCGAGGCCGATAGCGGCGAGGAAGCCATGCGCATCCTGCGTAATCCGGGCGATCATACTCTAGGCCTGCTGATGGTCGATTACGCCATGCCCGGCCTCACCGGCGTGCAGGTCGCCATCGCCGCGCGCAATCTCGGCTACAAATTTCCGATCCTGCTGATCACCGGCTATGCCGAATTCCGCGATCCCAGCGAACCCGGCTTCGATCTGCTCGGCGACGTGCTGCGCAAGCCCTTCTCCGCCCAGGATCTCGAATCCACCCTCGCCCGGCTGATGTCGGAGCTGCCCGTCTCGGCGGTGCGATCCGGATGACACCCGCCATGCCGCCGCCAGCCACCGGCTGCGCCCACTGCGTCAAGCCTTCTCCATCGGCGAGGCCATGTCGGTCATGCTGCTCGCCAGCTTCTGAATGCTTGGATGGCGTGGATCGATCCCTCGCCCGCCATCAGCAAAATCGTCGGCGATTTCGTCAGCTTCTGGACTGTCGGCCAACTCGCCCTCGATGGCCGTGCCGCCGGCGCCTATCGTGAAGCGGACCATATGGCTCTGCAGTGACCCGCCAGCCCCGTGCCCTATTGCGGGTAGATCATTTCAAGCGGGGGGGCAGCAACGTCCACAGCACCGATGGCTGGCGCGATATCCTGGCCCCGGTGTCCCGCGCAGGCCAGATCTGGTGCCCTGGCAGGCTGCGATCGACGCCGCCGTTCTTGCGCCGGACCTCGCGCTATTGTCCTGCGGTTGAATCGCGCATGATCACGCGCGACGGACCCATCAATCAGGAGGACAGGATGCGACTCAAGGGCAAAGTGGCGCTGTTGACCGGCGCAGCAGCGGCGATCAAGGGCGAGCTTATGGGGTTTGGCGGCGCAGCGGCACACCTGTTTGTGCGCGAGGGGGCCAAGGTCGTGCTGACGGATATCCGCGACGATCTGGGTGAGCGGTCGGCAGCGGCCCTCCGTGCTGCCGGTCACGATGCCCGCTATTTGCGCCTGGACGTGACATCAGAGGAAAACTGGATCCAGGTGGTCAACGCGGTGATGCAAGCGCATGGCCGGCTCGATGTCCTGTTCAATAATGCCGGCGTTTCCTTTCCGATGCAGGTCGAGGACATGCCGGTCGAAACCTGGGATCGCGAACTCGCGGTACATGCCAAGGGGGCGTTCCTAGGGACCAAGACGGCGATCCCGGCCATGCGCAAAGGTGGTGGCGGCTCGATCATCAATACCTCTTCGGTGATGGGCCTTGTCGGCAGCCCCACCTCCCCCGCCTATTCCGCCGCCAAGGGTGCCATTGCGATCTTCACCAAATCAGCGGCGCTGCAATACGCAAAGGAGAATATTCGCATCAATTCGGTGCACCCAGGCTATGCTGATACGCCGCTGACGGTGCAGCGCTTTAGCGACCCCGCCATGCGCCAGGTTCTGCTTGATCGTACACCGATGGGGCGCCTGGGTAGCGCCGAGGACATCGCCAATGGGGTGCTGTTCCTGGCCTCTGACGAAGCATCCTGGGTCACTGGCTCGGAACTGGTGATCGATGGCGGCATGACGGCACAGTAAAGATCTGTCTGCCTCTGCGTCTGTTAGACACGAAGGCCCGCCATGGTGCATCGGTGTTCAGCCTTGCTGAAGGTATGGGGTGCTGGCTACTTTGCGTTTATGGATTCCGAATGGGTTGTACAATGGGGAAGCCCAGTTAAAAGAATAAAGGGGGTACGCATGTCCTTCACAGCACCGTGGCGACGTGTTGCTGCTTGGGTGTTCGCGGGCTTCCTGAGCCTAGGCGCCCAGGCACACGCACAGGATGCATCAACATGGCCCAACAGGCCGGTGCGCATCATTGTTAACTACCAGCCTGGCGGCTCTACGGATAATGCCACACGGCCGTATCTGCCGCATCTGGCCGCTGCATTGGGGCAGCAATTCGTGATCGAAAATCGCGGCGGCGCGGCAGGTGCGATCGGGCTGGAAGCGGCGGCCAAATCGCCGCCAGACGGGTATACGTTCGTGACAACGCCTGTATCTTCCGTAACAATCCTGCCGCAGGCGCGCAAAGTCCCGTACGATCCATTCAAGGATCTCGCACCGGTTTCACAGTTCTGCGATTACACGATTATCTTAACGGTGCATCCGTCCATCATGGCATCGAACATCAAGGAACTGGCGGCCCTGTCGAAGGCTAGGCCGAACAGCCTGAATTTCGGCGGCGTGGGGTTAGGCACACTGACGCAGCTGATCGTCGTGATGCTGAACCAGGTGGCCGGCACCGATATGGTCTACATCCCCTACAAGGGCGCTGGCGAGGCGTTGCCGGATTTCCTGTCCGGTGCCGTGCAGGCTTATCTGGACCCGAACGCGCTGCCGCATGTCGCGGCCGGCAAGGCAAAGCTGTTGGCGGTGATCGACAGGGTGCGCCATCCCGATTTTCCAAACGTGCCGTTGATCACCGAGACATATCCAGAGATGGATTTTGTCGGCTGGTTCGGGATGTACGCTCCGGCCGGCACACCGGAGCCGATCATCCGAAAAATGAGCGAGGCTATGGCCAGGATCGGCCGCATGCCAGACATGCAAGCGCATTTACTGAAGCTGGCGATCCGGCCCTATCCCGGAACGCCAGAGCAGCTCGGGGCGGTGATGCGGCGGGATTACGATCGGTATGGCAAGCTGATCAAGGATTTCAAGATATCGATGGATTAGGGGGATGGCAAAGCTGGCGCGGCTCCTGCCCACTTCGTATGCCCGGAAGGACAGCCACAGCGGGGCACTTTTAGAACGGTTGCGGCCAATCAAGACCGCTCGCGTTCGGTGCCACGTTTGGAATCGCTCGCCGCTGGCGGATCACGGCGCAGGATTTCCTTGGTCGCTCCGGGGGCATTATCACGTTGCCGCACGAAGAACGCGAAGAGCCTGCGGGCCACCATCCGGCGGCGCCTCGCCGCCGGGCCACCTGTGGTGGGGGGGAGAAGCGTAGAAAGTTTAGGAAGGTCAGGGGCTTTGCCCCTGGACCCCGCTAAGGGACGACTTCCCCCTTAGAACCTATCCGTTTGGGTTCCAAGGATGCACCCTTATTACGGCTCCAGGGGACGAAGCCCCCTAAACTTTCTTACTTTCGATGCTCCTCTCCCCCCACCACGCGCGGCTGGGCAGCGCGGCGGAGCAGGAAAAGGAGGAGCATGGGGGGCACCGCGCTGAAGGCGAGCATGCGGTAGTCGTTTGAGTAGGCGATAATTTGGGCTTGGTGTTGGACCATATTATCCAGAAATTGCGCGCCGCTACCGGTGGCGGGATTGAGCCATTTGGTGACGAACACATTGTCAATAAGGGCGCGATGAAACGGCGTGATGACTCCGCCGATTTCTTCATGCAGAACCTGAATATCGTGCGCCAGGGTAAAGGTGGTAATGGAAATACCGACGGCGGCGCCGATATTGCGGGCCAGCGCGTGCAGCGCGGTGCCATCGCCGCGCAGCGAGGACGGCAGGGTGGTAAAGGCCATCACGGTCATCGGGTTAAAGAAGCACCCGATACAGACACCTTGCGCCAGTACGGCGACCATCACATGCCGGGCGGAAATATCGGGCGACCAGCTACTCATTTCCAGCATGGAGAGCGCGATGCCGACCAGTCCGAACCCCATAATCTTGCGTTGATCGAGCCGCCCGCCGGCACGGCTGGCGAAGATCATGCCGGCCATCACCCCAAAGCCGCGCGGCGCCATGGTCAGGCCCGCGGTGGCGATGGGATATCCTGCCAGTTTTTGCAAAAAGGGCGCGAGCAGCGCGGAGCTGGACATCAGGATGGACCCCCCGAACAGCATCAACACCACGCAAGTAATGAAATTCCGATCCTTGAAAACAGCGGGTGCCACGAAGGGTTTTTCGGCGGTCAGCATATGCACGGTAAATAAATACAATCCCAACCCGGCCAGGATCGCCTCGATGATGATTTCTCGAGAGGTGAACCAATCTTCACCGGACCCGCGATCCAGCATCAATTGCAAACTGCCAATGCCGAGGGCAAGGACCGAAAATCCCGTCCAATCAAACCGTAGATCGGCCCGCACCGGCGTGCGCGGCATGAACAGCAGAAGGCCAATGATAGCAAGGATGCCAAGTGGGAAATTAACGTAGAAGACATAGCGCCAGTTATAAATCTCCGTCAGGTAACCACCTAATGTTGGCCCCAGGATCGGCCCCAACATAACGCCGATGCCAAAGATCGCCATCGCATGAGCCCGCTGCTCGAACGAATAAATATCCAGCATGGTCGCCTGGGACAGTGGTACCAAAGCTGCGCCGCAAACGCCTTGCAACACCCGGAAAATGACCATCTGCTCCAACGAATGCGCCCCACCCGCCAGCATGGAAAACCCGGTAAAACCCGCCAGGCAGGCGATAAACAAATTCTTGCGGCCGTAGCGCACGGCCAGCCACCCCACTGGCGCGGTCATGATCGCCGCCGCCATCACATATGATGTTAGCACCCAGGTGACTTCCACCGAGGAAGCCGAGAGCGCGCCCTGCATATAGGGCAGCGCCACATTGGCCATGTTGGAATCCAGCACCTGCATCAAGGTTGCCGTCATCGCGGCACCCGTCAGCAGCGCGCGATGCGGAACTTTTCTGGGGGCCGAACCCGACACGCTGATCAGGGCCGCATGGTAAAGCTGGCTCGCCCGGGTATGCGCAAGGGCGCCGCCAGATCGGCGAATTCGCACAGCAACCGGCGCGTATCACGCGGATCGATGATTTCCTCCAACCAGAACGCCTCCGCCGTGCGAAACGGCGAGCGCAGGGCTTCCAGCCTCTCTTCAATCTCTTTCAGTTTCGCCGACTTATCCCG
Organism: Acetobacteraceae bacterium; assembly: GCA_009693795.1. GTDB lineage: Bacteria > Pseudomonadota > Alphaproteobacteria > Acetobacterales > Acetobacteraceae > SHWF01. The sequence continues at coordinate 35,918 of SHWN01000003.1, read as the reverse complement.
GGCGGCACCGATCTCGGCGCGATAAGCCGCCTCTACCCCACCTTCCAACGGCAGCGATCCCCATCGCCCGGACGGCCAGGCATAGCGCAGACAGAGCCGCTTATTGGGCTGATGCGCACCGCCGCCCACGCCAAACACATTACGGATCAGGATAGAGCACCACGGCACCGTCGATTGATTGATCGCACTGATCACCCGTACACCCTGGCGGATCACGCCGGAGGATTCCGCGTCCAACCCCACTGAAAAACCCGGACAATCCACCAGATGCACAACGGGAAGGTGGAATGTCTCAGCCATATCGATGAAACGCGTGACTTTCTGACACTCCGCATTGCCCCAGGTGCCAGCATGCTGCATCGGATCGCCCGCCATCAATGCCACCGGCCAACCATTTAGCCGCGCAAAACCGGTAATCAGCCCCCGCCCGTAATAGCGCCCCATTTCAAAGAAACTGCCGCTATCCACCACCGCATTAATGATCTTTCGCATCACGTATGTGCGCCGTGTATTCCGCGGAATAATCGAAAGTAAAAATTCATCACGCCGGTCCGAATCATTCGCCGGCTGCGCCCGCGGTGCCACGTCCCAGACCGAGTTCGGTAAGTAGGATAAGAACGTTCGCGCCCGCTCAAACGCCTCTGCTTCCGTCTCCGTCGCATCGTCCACACCGCCCGAGGCCAGTTGCACTGCATGCCCGCCTAGCTCCTGCTTGGTACGCGGCTCGCCCAACCGCTCCACCACCGGCGGCCCGGCGACGAACACGGCTGAAATTTCCTTCACCATCACGGTGTAATGGCTCACCGCCATCCGCGCCGCGCCCAACCCTGCGACCGAACCAAGACCGAGCGAGACCACCGGAACCTCCCCCATATTCGCCGCGCAGAGGAAAAGCCCGGACGACGTACCCGTCCCGCCCGGCAAATTTGCCCGCCCCGTAGTCTCGATCGTGCGCACGGATCCACCACCACCAGACCCCTCAATCATGCGGATCAGCGGCAGGCGATATTCATATGCCATGATCTCCGCCATCTTGAATTTTTCCCAGATCGACGCATCCGCCGAGCCACCGCGCACGGTGAAATCATCGCCCGTCACCACCACTGGTCGCCCATCCACCTTGCCACGGCCGAACACACAATTGGCCGGCGAGAATTCCGCCAGCTGGTTGGTGTTGTCATAACTCGCCTTGCCCGCGATGGCGCCGATTTCATGGAACGAGCCAACATCCAAAATACCCTCGATGCGCTCGCGTACCGTCAACCGCCCGCCGGCCCGCTGGCGGGCCACCCGCTCCGCCCCACCCATTCCCCTGGCAAAGTCCTCGCGCTTGGCGAGTTCATCGAGTTCCAGTTGCCAGGACATGATACGGCCCGCTCCTCAGCTGGTGATGATAGGACGCACAAGGGCGCCCATATCGGCGAGATTTCCCATCGCCGACGTGATGATGCAAAAGCCATGCGCCCGGTTCGTGGTCAATCCCCTTGGCGCCGATCAGAACGACAGCGCTGCCGGCCAGCATGAGTGTCGCGCCTGAATGCGGGTCTGCACCGCAGGGGAACGGTGTGATGGCCGGACGGATTGGATGTTTGGTCTGCGCGGTCGGCCTGTTTATCGCCATGGCGGGTGGCTGGACGGTTATTGGCTCGGGCGATTCAAGGCCGCCCGACGTCGTGCATCTCAGCCAGGATGGCCACGAAATCATCATCTCCGGCCGCTTCGTCAAAGGCCTGGAACGCCGGTTCCGTAAATTGCTCGATGCCCCTCCAACGCCCCTATGGTGTGGCTGTTCAGCGCCGGCAGCTATGTGAAAGTCGCCGGGGCCAACCGCAACGATATTTGCGAATGCCGCATGGACACTGTCGTCAATGACGCGTGAGCCACCGCCCGCACCATCGCCTTCATGGCCAGCGAACGCCGCATCTTCGTCCGGGGCGCGCGCCTCGGTTTTCACAGTTACACGCTCGACGGCAAGGAAAGCGACCGCGCCACGTGCGAGATGGGACTTTATTACAGCTATTTCGGCACCAAACAGGATTGTATCGACCGCATCGCCCTGACCTCGGCAACCGCCGTCTGGTTCCCAACCGCGGATGAATTGCGCAACGCCCATGTGATCACCGAAGTTATCATACCCCCACCGAAAAGCCGCTGGTGATAAAACTTGTTAGATCACCGCCACCGGTCGCACTGGGCAGCCTGTAGCACCGCGATACTTCGTCGCCAGCAGAATAAAACAGAAACTATAAAGTTTCTCCGCCGCCAATTCCTCCAGCGCCAGATTCTCGATCAGATAAGTCCCAGTATCGGCCAGGGCATATTGATGCACCGGCAGGGAGAGCCCATGATCGGGATTCGGCAGCACCTCCACTGCCATATTGTCAACGCCGATCGCCCCCACCTCGCGCTCCACCAGCCAGCGCGCCGCCGGTAAATCGATCCCCGGCTCTCCCTTCAGATAACGCGCATTATCCACTCCGAAAAACCTTCCCCAGCCCGTGCGGATCATCACGATATCGCCCGACTCAATCACCACACCGGCATTATCGCTCGCACGCTGCAAATCCTCCGGCGTCACCACCCGCCCCGGCTCCAGAAACTCCCCGCCATCGAAGCTCGCCACATCCAGTAGAACCCCGCGCGTGATCATCGGCGGCGCATGCTCGATACCCAATTTATCGAGCCCCCAGGAACTCACCACCTCCTCCGCACAATTACCGTTATAAAGCCGATTGCCGGACGAAAAATGCCCCAGCGCATCAATATGCGTTCCCACATGCGTGGTCATTTCCAACCGGTCCACATTCGATCCCGCATCATTACGAAATCCCATCTTGCGACGCCGCTTAATCGAATCCTTCCACGACGCCCACATCGACAACAAAAACGGCGTCTGATTCGGCGCCATGTAAGGCGCATCCTGCCCTATCACATGCGACACATCATACATTTTCCCGAGCTTCGCCAAAGCCAACGCCGCCAGCCGTTTCTGGGTCGTCATATAATGCCCGGACCCGATCTGATCCTCCTTGCCCCAACGCGAAATCCATTGCGAATGATCGTGGTTGCAGGTCGTCATTGAATTGGCTCTCCCATCGTCGCGCGGTTCAGCGCATGCTCCCCCAACATAGGCCCAGACGCAATCGGGCGGAAATCGGGAAGGGGCAAAAACATGGCCGGAACATTGTCGGGCAAAATTGCCCTGGTGACGGGCGCCGGCAAGAATATCGGCCGCGCCATCGCGCTGAACCTGGCGCGTGACGGCGCCACCGTGCTCGTCAATGGCCGCGCCGATCGCGCCCTCGTCGATGGCGTGGTGGCCGAGATCAACGCCATGGGCGGTCAGGCCCTCGCCGCGATGGCGGACATCACTGATGAAATCCAGGTCGCCGGCATGATCGATGCTGCCGTTGCCGCCGTCGGCGGCATCGATATTTTGGTCAGCAATGCGGGCCTGCGCCGGCAAACGCCCTTCCTGCAAATCTCCCTCGCCGAATGGCGGGAAATCCTCTCCGTCGCGCTAGACGGCGCCTTCATCCTGACGCGCGCCGTGGTGCCGCACATGATCCCGCGCGGCGGCGGCTCCATCATCGCACTCTCCGGCATCTCAACCCATATCGGTACCCCCAACCGCGCCCATGTCTCTGCCTCGAAAGCCGGGCTGGAAGGGCTAATACGGGCGCTGGCCATTGAACTCGCGCCACACAATATCCGCTGCAACGCCGCCGCCCCAGGATCGGTCGATACCGTGCGCGGCCCCACCGCCGGCTCCCGCCCCACCAGCATGACCGACACCACCATCCCCCTTGGCCGCAAAGCTGATGTGGAGGAAATCGCCGGTGTCGTCCGCCTCCTCGCCGGCCCCGAAGGAGCCTACATCACCGGCCAAACCATCCACGTCAACGGCGGCCTGTTCCTGACGTGAGGGTGGAGGAAGTTAAGGTCGGGGTTCTGCCCTGAACCCCGCTAAGGGGCGACGCCCCTTAGAACCCATCCATTTGGTTCTCATGGGGGAGGGGCCTACCGAGACCGTGGTGACGACCGAGGTGGGCTCTTCTCCATGAGAACCAAGGACCGGGGATCCAGGGACGATACGTCCCTGGTGGGGGTCTGGGGGTAAAGCCTCCGACCTTGCTTCCTTCGCCCTCGCAGCAGGTACGCCGATGTGATGTGGGGGGTTGATCCGATACGCTAAAATAACGCATCGGATCTAGTTAAGCGAAAGGACACGCCATGAGCCTCAAAGTTTATTACGCCACCAACCGCAAGGAGACCGGCACGGCGGCGAATCCCAATTTCGGCCCGAATTTCCATGCCAAGGGCCCACAATATCTGCTCTTCGGTATGGCAGAGGTTGAGCCGCCAGTGCCGCCCACCATGGCCGAATACACGCAGGCAGGCCGGCCGATGGCGACATGACGCCGTTTATTTCCTAGCAGCACAACCGCGACGATGCGAAAATCTCCGGCCCCGCTATCGCCCGCGCCTTGCTGAAACTGCTCGGTTACCTCCGCGAGCTGGACAGTGCTGAATGTTGTTTCGGGGATTTGCATCTGGTCGCGCACCGCATGGACCATTACGCCCTGCGCCACGCGTCGTAGGCCATGCTCACGCATTATGCCCGCAAGGCGCTGCCGCGCATTTTCCGAAACATCTTCCTGATAGCCGGCGATGAGGGCAACGACACATTCGAGTTCGATCACAGAATGTCCCGCCTAACGGAACTGGCCGGGGCGATCCCTGTCTTTTACTCGGCCTTGGACGGCGCGCTGCCCATCAGCGATATCACCAAGGGCAACCCGGACCGCCTCGGCGATACCAGCCCGCGCAAGCTGTCGGACCTGCCCCACAAGGCCCTGCTAATCGACTACAACAACGCCAACCAAACCCTTCCCTTTACCGAGGTTGGCCATCAATATTACCGCAAACGCTCGGAGGTGCTTGCCGATATCTGCTAGGTGCTCAATGGTGTCGCTGCGGACAAGAACACCGGGTGGGTCTTCGTCGCCGAAAAACGCAGCTACCGGGTCAGACCAATCTGACAACAACATCAAAGGAAACACTCATGTCCATTGGCCCCCGTCTACAAAGCAAAGTCGCCATCGTCACCGGCGGCGCATCGGGAATCGGCGCGGAAACCGCCCGCCTGTTCGCTGCCCACGGCGCTACGGTCGTGCTGTGCGATGTGCAGGACGATCTTGGCCACGCGGTGGCGCGCGAAATCACCGATGCCGGCGGTATCGCTGAATATTTTCGCCATGATGTCACCAGCGAAGATCAATGGATCGCCCGCGCCGCCGCAACGGAAGCGAAATACGGCAAAATCAATATCCTCGGCAATATCGCCGGCATCTCCGGCCGCCCTGCAGGGATGACGGTGCAAACCGGCGCCACGGCGGGTGCCAAGCTGCTCGATCAGACCTTGGAAAACTGGAACCACATCATGGAGGTCAACGCCACTGGCGTCTTCCTTGGTACCAAATCAGTGATCCCGGCCATGCAACGCGCCGGTGGCGGCTCGATCATCAATATCTCATCCATTTGCGGCATTGTCGGTTCCTTCGCCAACGCCGCCTATCACGCATCCAAGGGCGCGGTGCGCATCTTCTCCAAATCCGCCGCCATCCAATATGCGGCAGACCAGGTGCGGGTAAATTCCGTGCATCCCGGCTTCGTCGACACCCCGATGGCGCGCCCCGGCCTAATTGGCAATGAATCCGGCAAGGCGCGCATGGATGCAACGCCCATGGGTCGCTTCGGAAAACCGATCGACATCGCCAATGGCTGCCTGTTCCTCGCATCCGATGAATCGTCCTGGATGACCGGCGCGGAGCTGGTCATCGATGGCGGCATGACAGCAAACTAAATTTTTCTGGCAGGGAGGATTGATTATGCAACCAGGTCTGTTATCGCGCCGCCTCATGCTCGCCGGCGCTACCACCGCCGTCACCGCCGCCAGCACCATCCAGCCGGCATCCGCGAAAATGCCGATGGGGATGAGACAAGCGCCCTATTTTTACCGTTTCAAACTCGGCAATATGAAAGCCACGGTGATCTCCGACGGTGTGATTCCCCTCGGCCCGCCCGGCGATGCCTTTCTCGGCCTCACCAAGGAAGAAATCACCCGCCAGCTAACCGATAATTTCCTACCGCCCGACACCGTTACCCTGGAACAGAATATTCTTATCCTGAATACCGGCAGTAAGATCGTTATGTTCGATACCGGAATGGGTATCGTCAAGGCTTTCGGTCCCACCACCGGGCAATTGCTGCACACCCTCGCGCAAGCCGGCATTCCCGGAGCCGCCGTGGATGCGGTGGTGATGACGCACGCCCATATCGACCATTGCGGCGGCATCATGTCGGCGCGGAATGCGCGCAACTTCCCGAATGCGAAGCTTTACATCTCGCAAGCCGATTACGATTACTGGACCGATCCCGCCAAAGTCAGCGTTCCAAACCTAAAATCTTTCCTCGATCAGGCACGGCGCAACCTGGTGCCCAACCGCGATCGGATTCAGTTCGTGAAAGACGGCGAGGAATTTATCCCCGGCATCCACGCTATTGCTACGCCGGGCCACACGGTAGGGCACACGATGTTCATGATCGATTCCGCCGGCAAGCAAATGTGCTTCGTCGGCGATCTGACGCATCATCAGAATTTACTGATGGAAAAGCCGTTAACCGAATTTGCTTATGACACGGACCCCAAGCAATCGGCACAAACGCGCGTCAAAATGCTGACCATGCTGGCCGCCAACCGCATTCCGCTGCTCGCCTACCACTTCCCCTGGCCCGGCATCGGCCACGTGGCCAAGCTCGGCGATGGGTTCCGCTATGTCGCCGCACCGATGAATATGCAGACGTAACCAGGAGCCGCGGCGCATGATACCATTCCAAACCACCCTCGCCGGCAGCCTGCCCAAACCGGATTGGCTGGCAGAGAAGGGGAAACTCTGGCCCGAATGGCGCCTCGGCGGCTACGCGCTGGCGCAGGCCAAGCGCCACGCCACCCTTCTCTGGCTGAAAGAATAGGAAAATGCCGGCATCGACATCGTCGCCGATGGCAAGCAATCGCACGACCATTTCATGCATGGCTTTCTAAAATTTGTCGGCGGTGTCGATTCGTTCAACAAGATCCGCGCCACGACGCGCAATGGCGGTTCGTTACAAACCGTCCTGGCCGCACGCGGCCCGATCTCTCTCACCAGCGCGCACACGCCATTGAAGATCAGCTGATGCGCGCGCACACAAACCACAAAATAAAATTTACTTTACCCGGACCGATGACCATCGTCGATACAATGGCGGGCGATTACCACAAGGATCGAGAAAGACTGGCGATGGAATTTTCCTGCCTACTCAACCAGGAAGCCCGCGTTTGACAGGCTGACGGCGTGGACGTGATCCAGTTCGATGAACCTGCCTTCAATGTCTACGTGGACGAAGCAGTGCGCTGGAGTATCGACGCGCTGCGCTTCGCCGTCAAGGGTCTTACCTGCGCCACCACGTTGCATATCTGCTACGGCTATGGCTCCGACATCAATGCAAACTGGAAGGCTAGCCTGAACCACCCTGGGTTTACCTGAGGCTGTTTGGTTGGAGTGAGACGGCCAGTTCTAGCTGTTCCAGCATTGCACAGTAGCAGTCCTTTGCTTCAGCTAGAGGAGTCTATTCGATTGGCTCCAGCAGCTGGCGATGGTTGAACCAGTCCACCCATTCCAGGGTTGCGAATTCGACGGCATCAAAGCTCTTCCAAGGCCCACGCCGATCGATGACCTCGGTTTTGTAAAGCCCGTTGATGGTCTCCGCGAGCGCGTTGTCGCAGATGCCGCTGCTGCTGGCGCGTGAAACAGGCAACAGCAAACCGCTATCAACAGTCACCCTTGCTAATAAGGAAATCACATCCCACGCCGCGTTGCCCTCTGCGGGAAACAAAAAAGCGGGGAAAACCCCGCCCTTTACATCCGACCAGAATGTGGCTGACGAAACTACTCCTCGCCGTTGCCGGCGGGCTTTTCCTGCACTGGCCCGCTATCGAGCCCCTTGGCACTCGGATCACGATCTACCAATTCGATCACCGCCATATCGGCGGCATCGCCATATCGCATGCCGGCCTTCAGCACCCGGCAATAGCCGCCGGCGCGCGCCTTGTAGCGGGGCGCCAGATCGTCGAACAGCTTGCGCACAATCACATCGTCGCGCAATTGCGCAAATGCCTGCCGGCGCGCATGCAGCCCGCCGCGCTTGCCGAGTGTGATCAACTTCTCCGCCACCGGGCGCAATTCCTTCGCCTTCGGCAAAGTTGTGGTGATCTGCTCATGCTTCAGCAACGCCACCGCCATATTGCGGAACATCGCCAGCCGATGGGTGGAAGTTACTCCGAGTTTCCGCCCGGCTACCCCATGACGCATTGTCGTCTCTCCTAAAGTCGCACGCTGCGATCAGAACGGTTCGCCGAGCCGCTTGATCAAGTCTTCGATATTTTCCGGCGGCCAGGTCGGCACGGTCATGCCTAGCGACAACCCCATGGTCGACAACACTTCCTTGATCTCGTTCAAGGATTTGCGGCCGAAATTCGGGGTGCGCAGCATTTCCTGCTCGGATTTCTGCACCAGATCGCCGATATAGATGATGTTGTCGTTCTTCAGACAGTTCGCACTGCGGACGGACAGTTCCAGCTCGTCCACCTTACGCAGCAGATTGCGGTTGAAGGGCAGATCCTCCACCGGCTCCTCAGCACGCGCCAATTGCGGCTCGTCAAAATTAATAAAGAGCTGGAACTGATCCTGCAGAATGCGCGCCGCCAGGGCAACGGAGTCTTCCGGCGTGATCGCGCCATTCGTCTCCACCGTCAACAGCAGCTTGTCGTAATCAGTTACCTGCCCAACGCGCGTCGGCTCCACGCGATAGGACACGCGGCGCACGGGCGAGTAAATGGAATCGATCGGGATCAACCCAATAGGCGCTTCCTCGGCCCGGTTGGCTGCCGCCGCCACATACCCACGCCCCAGCTGCACGGTGAATTCCATGCCCAATTTCACACCATCGTCGAGCGTACAGATCACTAGATCAGGGTTCATGATGTCGATATCGTGCCCGGCCTGAATCTGCCCAGCGAGCACTTCGCCCGGCCCTGTAGCCGTCAGGGTCATGCGCTTGGTGCTGTCGCTGTGCATGCGCAAGGCCAGCTGCTTGATGTTCAGCACGATATCCGTGACATCCTCACGCACGCCGGGGATGGAGCTGAATTCGTGCAGCACGCCATCAATTTGGACGGATGTCACCGCCGCCCCTTGCAGGGACGACAGCAGAATACGCCGGATCGCATTGCCCAACGTCATGCCGAAGCCGCGTTCCAGCGGTTCGGCCACCACGGTCGCCATCCGCTTCGGGTCGGCGCCGGGCTCGACCTGCAATTTCTCCGGCTTGATCAGCGACTGCCAGTTTCTCTGTAGTGCCACGTGTCAGCCTCGTTCAAAATGAGAAAAACCTGGCGGCGCCGTTATCCGCGCCACCCAGGCAAGCCATTCAATAGCCGGTTAGACCCGCCGACGCTTGCGCGGACGGCAGCCATTATGCGGCACCGGCGTCAGATCGCGGATAGAAGTGATGGTAAAGCCCACCGCCTGCAAAGCCCGCAGCGCGCTCTCGCGTCCCGAACCCGGCCCGCTGACTTCGATTTCCAGCGTCTCCATCCCATGCTCGCGCGCCTTCTTGCCGGCATCCTCGGCGGCTACCTGGGCGGCATAGGGAGTGGATTTCCGGCTGCCCTTAAAACCCTGGCTGCCGGCGGACGACCAGGCAATCGCGTTGCCCTGCGCATCCGTGATGGTAATCATGGTGTTGTTAAAGGTCGCGGCCACATGTGCCACGCCGGCGATGATGTTCTTGCGTTCCTTGCGCCGTGGGCGCGCGGAGGCGGCAGGTTTCGCCATGTTCTTCTCGATGTCCTGTTCAACTCAAACTGCGACGACACCCGCCGCGAGGCAGCCGGCTCAGGCGCGTCACCCAAGACACGCCAAGGCCAAAAATTATTTCGTGACCTTCTTCTTGCCGGCGATCGCCACGGCCTTACCCTTGCGGGTGCGGGCGTTGGTATGGGTGCGCTGGCCGCGCACCGGCAAGCCACGCCGATGACGCAGGCCGCGATAGCAACCCAGATCCATCAAGCGCTTGATATTCATGGCATTGGAGCGGCGCAGATCGCCTTCCACCTGATAATCGCGATCGATCAGCTCACGGATGCGCAGCACCTCGTCGTCACTCAGCTGGTTCACCCGCCGGTCATCGGGGATGTTCAGCCGGGTGCAGATATCCTGCGCCTTGGTCGGCCCGATACCAAAAATATAGCGCAGGCTCACGGTGACCCGCTTGTTGGTCGGTATATTCACGCCGGCAATACGCGCCACGCCAGTCTCTCCTGTTCGCCCGAAGGGCAAAAAATTCCCCAGCCGATCCGCCAAAGAAACCTACAATGTCATCAAAACACCCAGCGCCCCGTGAAAGAAGCCCACGGGGCGGTCAACCGAAGCGGGGGATTTACGGCACCGCCGCTCCGGAGTCAACGCACTCAGATCAATTTTTAGTGAGTGCAGAAATTCCTAAGCCACCTTATCGAGCAGAGCAAAAAGTTCCACCGTCACCCCATCGATCTCCGCCATCCCATTCACTCCACCCAGCAGCCCCTGCGCTTGATAATAGGGCAGCAAAGGCGCCGTCTGGTCGTGGTAGACGACCAACCGCGCCGCCACCGTCTCGCGGTTGTCATCCGCCCGGCGGGTGAATGTCTCGCCCCCACAGGCATCGCACACACCGGCGCGTTTCGGCTTCTGGAACGCATCGTGATAGCCCACGCCGCATGCCGCACAGGTATATCGCCCAGCGATTCGGTCCACAAGGGCCGAGTTGTTCACACGCAATTCCACCACCGCATCCAGCTTAATCGCCTTCTGCTCCAGCATCCCATCCAACGCCACCGCCTGCGCCTCGGTGCGCGGAAATCCGTCCAGGATAAACCCCTTGGCGCAATCGGCCTGGCCGATCCGTCCGCCCAGCATGCGGATCAGAATATCATCCGACACCAGTTTGCCGGCCTCCATTACCGCCTTGGCTTCCCGACCCACCTCGCTGCCCGCCGCCGCTTCGGCGCGCAGCATGTCACCGGTGGAGATCTGGGCAATGCCGTAGCGGTCCATCAACCGCTTCGCCTGAGTGCCCTTGCCCGCCCCCGGCGGCCCTAACAGGATCAGCCGCATGGCATCATCCCGCGCATGGGGTCTATCTCCGTCCCTTGACCCGCGCCTTGCGGATCAGCCCTTCATATTGATGCGCCAGCAAATGCGATTGCACCTGCGTCACCGTATCCATCGTCACTGACACAATGATCAACAGCGAAGTACCGCCAAAATAGAACGGCACGTTATATTTGCTGATCAGAATTTCTGGCAGCAGACAGACCACCACCAGATAGATGCCGCCCACCGTGGTCAGCCGCGTCAGCACATAGTCGAAATAGGAAGACGTCGCGGTGCCCGGCCGGATACCCGGAATAAAGCCGCCATATTTCTTCAAATTCTCCGCCGTTTCATCCGGGTTGAACACCACGGCGGTGTAGAAATAGGCGAAGAAAATAATCATCGCCGCATAGGTCAGCATATACAGCGGCTGGCCATGCGCCAAAGCCTGCCCGATCACCTGCAACCAGCCCGGAGAATCGGTGGAAAACCCCGCGATCGTCGCGGGAATAAGCAGAATGGAGCTGGCAAAGATCGGCGGAATCACGCCCGCCGTATTGATCTTCAACGGCATGTGGGACGATTCGCCACCAAACATCCGCTGCCCCACCTGGCGTTTCGGATATTGAATAATGATCCGCCGCTGCGCGCGTTCCACGAACACGATCACCGCGATCACCCCAACCGCGATCACCACGAACAGTAGAATGAACAAGGGCGACAGCGCACCGGTACGCCCCAGCTCCAACAAACTCGCCAGCGCATGCGGTAAATTGGCGACAATGCCGGCGAAGATGATCAAGGACGTGCCATTGCCCACGCCGCGCGCCGTGATCTGCTCACCCAGCCACATCAGGAACATCGTGCCACCCACCAGGGTGATCACGCAGGAAAGACGAAAAAACATCCCGGGATCGATCACCGCGGCCCCGAACGAGCCACGCATCCCCTCCAGCCCCACCGCAATGCCATAAGACTGGACCAACGCGATGATCACCGTCAGATAGCGCGTATACTGGTTCAGCTTCTTGCGCCCGCTCTCGCCCTCTTTCTTCAGGGCTTCCAGATGCGGTACGGCGGCCGACATCAGCTGCACGACGATCGAGGCCGAAATATACGGCATGATATTCAGCGCAAATACAGTCATCCGCCCCAGCGCGCCGCCGCTGAACATATCGAACATGCCCAGAATGCCGCCGCCATGCTGGGCCAGCATCTCGCCCATCACCGCCGCATCCACCCCTGGCACCGGAATATAGGTGCCCAGGCGATAAACGATCAACGCCGACAGGGTGAACCAAATGCGCTTCTTCAGTTCGGTTGCCTTGCTCAGCACGCCGAGATTGAGGTTTGCCGCCAGTTGTTCGGCCGCCGAGGCCATGGGCACTTCCTCTCGCTATCAGAACACGAACGGCGCCAACCGGTTCGAGCGGGGCGCCGTTCAGATCACTATATCATGCCGCGCCCCCCCGCCCATACACAACGGACGGAGAATTGTCAGACCTCGGAAGCTGCCGCCGCCTTCGCCACGGTCGTGGTCACCGACCCGCCCGCCTTCTCCACCGCAGCAATTGCCGTAGCGGAGGCACCGGAGACCTTAATCCGCACCGCGCGGGTGATTTCACCATTGCCCAGCAGCCGCACGCCGGAGGTCTTCAGGCCGGCCACCTTGCCCTTTGGTAAAATCCCCGCCGCACGCAGCGTTTCTTCCGTAATCTCCTGCCCGGCATCGATTTTACCAGCCGAAATCGCGGCATCCAGCGTACCAATATTCAATGGCGCATACTGCACTCGGAACAGATTGGTAAAACCGCGCTTTGGCAAGCGCCGATAAATCGGCAGCTGCCCGCCTTCAAACCCGTTCAGCGCCACGCCTTCGCGTGCCTTTTGGCCCTTGACGCCCTTTCCGGATGTCTTACCCTTTCCCGAGCCAATACCCCGGCCCAGACGCTTCGATTTCAACCGCGACCCAGGATTATCGCGCAGCTCGTTCAGATTCATCACCATGCCCTTCCGCCCAGACCGTCGCCGGTCAGGACAACTCCTCCACCTTTATCAGATGGGCCACCTTACGGATCATGCCGCGCACGGAAGGCGTATCTTCCAGCACCTTCACCCGGCGGATCTTGTTCAGGCCGAGCCCGATCAAGGTCTCCTTCTGCCCCGGCTTGCGCCCAGCCACGGACGCAATCTGCGTCACCTTCACCTGACGACCCGTATCAGACATCGGCAGCCTCGTGCCCAACAGCGGTATCAACCGGCGCCGCATCACGACGGCCCAAAATATCGGTCACCTTCTTGCCGCGCCGAGCCGCGACGGAGCGCGGAGACGCGCATTTCTGCAACGCCGCGAATGTCGCCTTCACCATGTTATGCGGATTGCGGCTGCCCAACGATTTCGCCACCACATCGCCTATGCCCAAGGTCTCAAACACAGCACGCATCGGCCCACCAGCGATGATCCCGGTGCCCGCGCTCGCCGAGCGCAACACAACCGAACCCGCGCCAAAATTCCCCACCACATCATGGTGCAAGGTCCGGCCTTCCTTCATCGGAATGCGTATCATGGTCCGCTTGGCGCGTTCGGTCGCCTTGCGAATGGCTTCCGGCACCTCGCGCGCCTTGCCAGCGCCATAGCCAACCCGGCCCTTCTGATCACCCACCACCACCAGCGCGGCAAACGCGAAGCGGCGTCCGCCCTTCACCACCTTGGCGACACGATTGATCGTCACCAGCTTGTCGATGATATCGTCGACCTCACCCCGGTCATGACCGCGATCACGGTCCCGGCGCTGCCCACCTTCTCTCGGTTCACGTGCCATCGTTCATTCCCTCAGAAGGCCAAGCCACCCTCGCGGGCAGCCTCGGCCAGGGCTTTCACCCGGCCATGATAAAGATAGGCGCCACGATCGAAGACCACATTGCTGACACCCGCCGCCAACGCCCGGGCCGCCACCAGCTTGCCCACCGCCGCCGCCGCATCCTTGTCCGCACCCGTATGCAACGCCGCGCGCAAATCCTTGTCCAGGCTGGACGCCGCCGCGAGGGTACGCCCCGCCGCATCGTCGATCACCTGCGCATAGATATGCTTGCCCGAGCGAAACACCGACAAACGCGGCCGACCATTCGCCTTGCGCCGGATCTGGTACCGCAGGCGATTGCGCCGGCGTACCCTGAGCTCCTGAATGCTGCTCACTTCTTCTTACCTTCCTTGCGCCGGATGATCTCATCCGAGTACCGCACGCCCTTGCCTTTATAGGGCTCGGGGCCACGGAACGCGCGGATCTCCGCAGCAACCTGACCAACCTGGCGCTTATCCACGCCCTCCACCTTAATCGCCGTGGGCCGCTCGCAGCTGATCTTGATACCAGGCGGCACCGGATAGACCACGTCATGCGAATAACCCAGATTCAGCACCAGATTCGGCCCCTGCACCGCAGCCCGATAGCCCGTTCCGGTGATCTCCATCGACTTCGTGTAGCCCGTGGAAACGCCGGTCACCATATTGGCGATCAACGCCCTCGTGGTGCCCCACATCATCCACGCCTTCGCCTCGCTGGTACGCGGCGCCACGCTGACCTGGTTACCCTCCACCTTAGTATCAACCCAATCGGTGAGCGCCAAAGTCATTTCGCCCAGCTTACCCTTGGCAGTACACACGCCATTGGCCACAGCCACTTGCACACCGGCAGGAATTTCGACCGGATATTTTCCGACACGCGACATGCCCCGCTCCTCAGAACACGCGGCAGAGCACTTCGCCGCCAACATTGGCAGCGCGCGCTTCCGCATCAGACATCACCCCGCGCGGGGTGGACAAGATCGACACACCAAGGCCGGCATAGACGCGCTGCAATTCCTTGATCTTGGAATAGACGCGACGGCCCGGCTTGGACACGCGGGTGATTTCCTTAATCACTGGCTCGCCCTCGTTATATTTTAGCTCGATGCGCAATTGCGCCACACCCGGGCGCAGTTCTTCCGACGCGAAGCCACGAATGTAACCTTCACGACGCAGCACATCCAGCACATTGGCCCGCAATTGCGACGCCGGGGCCACACATGATGTGTGGCGCGCGCGCTGCGCATTACGGATACGGGTCAGCATATCCCCCAGGGGATCGGATAGAGACATGTGTCCGTTCCCTCCTTACCAGCTCGCCTTGACCATACCGGGGATTTGCCCGGCGCTGGCCA
Source organism: Acetobacteraceae bacterium (assembly GCA_009693795.1). Lineage (GTDB taxonomy): Bacteria > Pseudomonadota > Alphaproteobacteria > Acetobacterales > Acetobacteraceae > SHWF01. The sequence continues at coordinate 20,484 of SHWN01000003.1, read as the reverse complement.
GATCCCGCAACGCAATGCGGCATAATTTGAACTTACGGTAATTACCGCGCGAACGCCCGGTCAGCTCGCAACGCAACCGCACGCGAGTCTGCGAGCCATTGCGCGGCAACTGCGCCAGCTTCAACGAGGCCTCAAAACGGTCCTCCACGGGAAGCTCGCGATTCATCACGACCTCCTTCAAGACCGCGCGCTTTTTCTTATCGCGCGCCGCCATGTATTCCCGCTTCGCATTCCGCTTGACCTGAGAGGTCTTCGCCATTCTGTCTTACCCTCCGGAACCTGCCGGGCGTACCCGACGGTTTTCCAATAAATCCAAAAACTCGTCCGCCTCGCGCTTGCACCGCCGAAGCCTTTTACCCGCACTCCACGTCCTAACGCCGAAACGCTTCATGCGCGCCGCCCGCGCACCCTAGTTGGCGAACGGTAAGTTAAAACCCTTCAGCAACGCCTTAGCCTCGGCATCAGTCTTCGCCGTCGTCACAAAAACAATATCCATACCACGGACCGAATCCACCCGGTCGTAATTGATTTCCGGGAAGATGATCTGTTCCTTGATCCCCATGGCGAAGTTGCCCTTTCCATCGAAACCCTTGCCAGTAATGCCACGAAAATCGCGCACGCGCGGCAACGCGATAGTCACCAGCCGGTCGAGGAATTCATACATGCGCGACTTGCGCAACGTCACCTTGCAGCCAATCGGCAGGCCTTCGCGGATCTTGAAGCCGGCAATGGCCTTTTTCGCCACCGTCTTCACCGGCTTTTGCCCGGCGATCAGCATCATTTCCGCCAGCGCCGCATCCAGCTTCTTCTGGTCGCCGGTCGCTTCGCCCACGCCCATATTCAGGACGATCTTTTCAAGCCGCGGAACCTGCTCCGTGTTCGCATAACCGAACTCCGTCTGCATCGCCGGACGCACCTGCTCGTTATAGTGGGCCTGCAGACGCGGCATTTCGCGTGTCTCGCTCATATCCTCAACCCTCGATCACGCCGCCGCCGGACTTGGCGATGCGGACCTTGCGTCCGTCTTCCAACACCCGGAAACCGATGCGGGTCTTCTTGTCGGTTTTCGGATCCACCAGCATCAGATTGGACAGATGCAGCGGCGCCTCAATCTCGACGATCCCACCCGGCTGGCCCATCCCCGTCGGCTTGGTGTGTTTCGTTGCCATACGCACACCCTGTACCACGGCCCGATTATCCTTCGGCAGCACGCGCAGCACCTCTCCGCGCTTACCCTTATCGGCACCGGTGATCACTTCCACCCGGTCACCCTTGCGAATACGCGCAGTCATTAAATGACCTCCGGCGCGAGAGAGATGATCTTCATGAACTTCTTCCCACGCAGCTCACGCACCACCGGGCCAAAGATACGCGTCCCGATCGGCTCCAGCTGCTTGTTGATCAACACCGCCGCATTGCGATCGAAGCGAATGGCGGAGCCATCGGGACGCCGCACCGGATAAGACGTTCGCACGATCACCGCCTGGTGCACGTCGCCCTTCTTCACCTTACCACGCGGAATGGCTTCGCGGATGGACACCACGATCACATCGCCCACGGAGGCCGTACGCCGCTTGGAACCACCCAGAACCTTGATGCACAACACTTTTCGAGCGCCAGAATTATCGGCGACTTCGAGAACGGATTCGACCTGAATCATCTAATCGCTTCCCTACGCCGCAACTGTTTCGTCAGCGCTGTGCAAAGCTGCACCATTGCGCTCGATCACCTGCCAGGTCTTACGCTTGCTAATCGGGCGGCATTCCTCGATCCGCACGACATCTCCTTCCTTGCAAATATTCTCTTCGTCATGCGCCGCGTATTTCTTCGAGCGACGAATGAATTTCTTGTACAGCGGGTGCATCACGCGACGCTCGACAAGAACCGTAATGGTCTTGTCCATCTTGTCGCTGGTCACTCGCCCCGCGAGGACGCGCCTGGGCATCGCCCTTACTCCTCTACGACTTCACGGCGGAAATTTTCTTTTCCGCCGCTATGGTTTTCACGCGCGCGATCTCACGCCGAACCTGACGCACACGCCCCACGCCTTCCTGCTGGCCCGTGGCCCGCTGGAAGCGAAGGTTAAACTGTTCCTTGCGTAGATCGAGCAGCATCGTCGCCAGCTCGTCCGCCGATTTCGCCCGCACATCGGCCGCCTTGTTACCCTTGGCCATCACGCGTCTCCGATACGCTGGATAAACTTAGTCCGGATCGGCAGTTTCGCGGCCCCGAGGGTCAGCGCCTCACGTGCCAGCTCCGGCGCCACCCCGTCGATCTCAAACATGATCCGCCCCGGCTTCACCCGGCACACCCAGAATTCCGGCGCACCCTTACCCGAACCCATGCGCACTTCGGCCGGCTTGCGAGACACTGGCACATCAGGAAAAATCCGGATCCACACCCGCCCTGCGCGGCGCATGGCGCGCGTGATGGCACGCCGCGCCGATTCGATCTGTCGCGCCGTCACCCGCTCGGGCTCCAACGCCTTCAGGCCGAACGTGCCGAAATTCAACTCGGTGCCGCCTTTGGCGAGCCCCTTGATGCGACCCTTATGGGCCTTGCGATAATTCGTACGCTTTGGTTGCAGCATTGTCGTTATTCCTTACCGCACACTTACCGTTGCGGCGCCTGTTCGGCGGCCCGGCGATCCTGGGCCGTCGGGTCGTTGGTCAGGATTTCGCCTTTGAAAATCCACACCTTCACACCGCATGTGCCGTAGGTCGTCTTCGCCGTCGCAACCCCGTAATCCACATCCGCTCGCAAGGTATGCAGCGGCACGCGGCCTTCGCGATACCATTCCACCCGCGCGATTTCCGCCCCGCCGAGACGCCCGCCGCAATTGATCCGAATGCCTTGAGCACCCAGGCGCATCGCCGACTGCACCGCGCGCTTCATCGCCCGGCGAAACGCCACCCGACGCTCCAGCTGCTGCGCAATATTCTCCGCCACCAACGTCGCGTCGATTTCCGGTTTGCGGATTTCCACGATGTTCAAGGTCACTTCCGCCTTGGCCATGGTAGAAAGGTCTTTCTTCAGTACCTCGATATCCTGCCCACGCTTGCCGATTACGACACCGGGACGCGCCGCATAGATTGTCACGCGCGGCTTCTTCGCCGGCCGTTCGATCACTACGCGCGAGACACCAGCACCTTGCAGCTTCTTGCGCAGATGCGCGCGCAGCTTGATATCGGCATGCAGCAGAGTGGCGTAGTCATCGCCCGCGAACCAACGACTGTCCCAGGTGCGATTGATGCCGAGCCGCAGTCCGATCGGATTGACCTTGTGACCCATCGATTACGCCGCCTCCTGCTCTGCGGGCGCTTCCTGCGTCCGCTCAGCCACCACGATCTTCAGATGGCTGAACCATTTCTCAATCCGCGCCGAACGGCCGCGGCCACGCGCATGAAACCGCCGCATCACCACCGAACGGCCAACTTCGGCGCGCGCGACCACCAGACGATCGACATCCAGCTGATGATTGTTCTCCGCATTAGCTATCGCACTTTCCAGTATCTTCTTCACCTGCTGCGCGATGCGCCGCTTGCTAAAGGTTAAGGTGGCGATCGCCTTGGAAGCTGGCTGATTGCGGATCAATCCCGCCACCAGATTTAACTTACGCGGCGATGTACGAATATTGCTGCCGGTTGCCTCGGCCTCCGTCTCAGCTAATGTACGCGGATGCTTGGGTTTGCTCATCTTAGTTCCGCTTCGCCTTCTTGTCCGCCGTATGGCCGGTAAAGGTGCGCGTCGGCGAGAACTCGCCAAACTTATGCCCCACCATATTTTCCGTCACCTGCACGGGCAGAAACTTCTTGCCGTTATAGACACCGAACACCAGGCCAACGAATTGCGGCAGGATCGTCGAGCGGCGCGACCAGATCTTGATGATCTCGTTGCGGCCCGATTCCCGCGCTGCCTCGGCCTTGCCCAGCATATAGCCGTCCACGAACGGCCCTTTCCAGACGGAACGCCCCATCTTACTTGCCCTTATTGCGGCGACGGATGATCAAACTATCCGTCCGCTTGTTCGTGCGTGTCTTATAACCCTTGGTCGGCTTGCCCCATGGCGTCACCGGATGACGGCCGCCGGATGTCCGCCCTTCTCCACCACCATGCGGGTGATCGACCGGGTTCATTACGACACCGCGGTTATGCGGCTTAAAGCCCATCCAGCGCATCCGGCCCGCCTTGCCAATATGCTGGTTCATGTTGTCGGGATTAGACACGGCACCGATGGTGGCCATGCATTCCCCGCGCACCATGCGCAATTCGCCGCTCATCAGCTTGATCTGCGCATAGCCCGCATCCTTGCCGACAAGCTGCGCATAGTTGCCCGCAGAACGAGCAATTTTCGCCCCTGCACCCGGCTTCATCTCGATATTATGGATGATCGTTCCGACCGGAATGGAACCCAGCGGCATCGCATTGCCCGGCTTGATATCTACCCGCTGGCCAGCAATCACCGAATCACCCGCCCGTAAACGCTGCGGCGCGATGATATAGGCTAGCTCCCCATCCTGATATTTGATCAGGGCGATAAACGCGGTGCGGTTCGGATCATGTTCCAGCCGCTCGACCACCGCCGGAATATCGAACTTCCGGCGCTTAAAATCGACTAGACGATAAGACTGCTTATGCCCGCCACCACGAAACCGCGACGTGATCCGGCCGTGATTGTTACGCCCGCCCGAATGCGACTTTCCCTCGGTCAGACCTTTAACCGGCTTGCCCTTCCACAACTCGGAACGATCGATCAGTACCGTCCCGCGCAGAGAGGCCGTAACCGGGTTAAATTGCTTAAGTGCCATCAGCCTTCCCCCGCCCTATGCCAGACCGGCGGTGAAGTCGATCGACTGGCCATCGGCCAAGGACACGAACGCCTTCTTCACATCGGAACGCTGGCCCGGGCGACCGCGAAACATCTTCGTCTTGCCCTTCTGCACCAGCGTGTTCACGCCGGTCACCTTCACGCCGAACAACCCTTCCACGGCCGCCTTGATCTGCGGCTTGGTGGCGGTGCCGGCAACGCGAAACACCACCTGGCCCTTTTCGGACAGCGTGGTCGCCTTTTCGGTAATCACTGGGGCGCGAATGATCTCAAACATCGCCTCGCGCGACAGCTGCGGCGCGCGCTTCTTTTTAGTCGTCTCGCTCATGTCGCCTGCTCCCCACCCACAGGTTCACCCGACAAGCGCGCAACCAGGCCATCCACGCCAGCGGAGGTAATTGCCAGCACGTCATGCTTCAGAATGTCATAGACATTCGCACCCACCGTCGGCAGCACATCCACATGCGGAATATTGCGGCTGGCCAGGAGAAAACTCTGATCCACCGCCGCATCCATGATCAGCACGGACTTCCAGCCCAGCGCCTTCAACTGCTTGACCAACCCCGCCGTCTTCGTCGCACCGGATGCCACATCGAGAATGACCAGCTTGCCGTCCGCCTGCTTCTGCGACAGCGCGGAGATCAAGCCCAGGCGACGCACCTTCTTCGGCAGTGAATATTCATGAGAACGCACCACCGGCCCATGAACCACGCCACCCGTGCGGTATTGCGGCGAGCGCAAGCTGCCCTGGCGTGCATTGCCGGTGCCCTTCTGACGGAACGGCTTCTTGGTGGTGCCGGACACTTCGCCCATGCCCTTCACCTTGTGGTTGCCTCCCCGCCGCTTGGCAAGCTGCCAGTGCACCACGCGGGCCATGATATCGGCGCGCGGCGCGGTGGCGAAGATGCCATCCGGCAACTCCTTCATTCCCGCACTGCCCTGATTCAGAGTTTTAATCTCGACTTGCATTGTCCTGTTCCTCAGCCGGCCAGCGCGGCCGGATAGGGCGCATCGGCAGGACGCGTGCGCTTGATCGCATCGGTCACCCGCACATACGAGCCCTTCGCACCCGGCACGGCGCCCTTGATCATCAACAGGCCCTTTTCCGCATCCACCGCCGCCACCTCCAAATTCTGCGTGGTCACGCGCTCGACACCCAGATGCCCGGCCATTTTCTTATTTTTAAACGTCTTACCGGGATCCTGCCGATTACCCGTGGAACCCAAGCTACGATGGCTGATGGACACGCCATGGCTGGCTTCCAGGCCGGAATAATTCCAGCGCTTCATGCCACCGGCAAACCCCTTACCCTTGCTAGTGCCGCACACATCCACTTCCTGCCCGACCACGAAATGTGCGGCGGAAACGCCCGCACCCGGCTCCAGAAGCGCATCGGCAGCTACGCGGAACTCACCCAGCCTCGATTTCGGCTCCACCTTCGCGGCCGCATAATGGCCCTTATTCGGCTTCGACACGTTTTTAACTTTCGCCTTACCCCAGCCGAGCTGCACGGCCGTATAGCCGTCCTTCTCCAGGGTACGCGATGCCACCACCTCCACATTATCGACATGCAGAACAGTGACCGGCACGTGGCTGCCATCGTCCTTAAAGATCCGGGTCATCCCCAGTTTCATCGCGAGCAATCCGGTGCGCATGATAATCTTATTCCCGGTCTCTTATTAGATCTTGATCTCGACATCCACGCCAGCCGCCAGGTCGAGCTTCATCAGCGCGTCCACCGTCTGCGGCGTGGGTTCGACGATATCCAGCAAGCGGCGATGCGTGCGGATTTCAAACTGCTCGCGGCTCTTCTTATCGACATGTGGCGATCGGTTGACGGTGAACCGCTCGATCCGCGTCGGCAGCGGAATCGGCCCACGCACCCGCGCGCCCGTGCGCTTGGCCGTGTTCACGATCTCCTTCGTGCTGTTATCCAGCACGCGATGATCGAACGCCTTCAGGCGGATGCGGATATTCTGGTTGTCCATAGGTTTGGAAATCCGGAAGTTCGTCGTTCGCACGTATGCGGAGAAGCCGCGCCGGCGTCTCGCCTTACAGCGAAACGCCAGCGCCTTGAGTAGTTTCAGGCCTCGATCTTCGCCACCACTCCGGCGCCGACGGTGCGGCCACCTTCACGAATGGCGAAACGCAGGCCCTCATCCATAGCGATCGGGTGGATCAACTCCACATCCATCGATACATTGTCACCCGGCATCACCATTTCCGTGCCTTCCGGCAACTGCACCACACCGGTCACGTCGGTGGTGCGGAAATAGAATTGCGGGCGGTAATTGGTAAAGAACGGCGTGTGACGGCCACCCTCTTCCTTCGTCAGAATATAGGCCTCGGCCTTGAACTTGGTGTGCGGGGTGATCGAACCGGGAGCGGCCAGAACCTGGCCACGCTCGATATCCTCACGCTTGGTGCCGCGCAGCAGAGCGCCGATATTGTCGCCCGCTTGGCCCTGATCCAGCAGCTTGCGGAACATTTCCACGCCGGTCACCACCGTCTTGGTGGTCGCCTTCAGGCCGACGATCTCAACTTCCTCGCCCACCTTCACCACTCCACGTTCCACGCGCCCGGTTGCCACCGTGCCACGGCCGGAGATGGAGAACACATCTTCCACCGGCATCAGGAACGGACGATCAATGACGCGCTCCGGCTGCGGAATATACTCATCCACCGCTTTCATCAGCGCCAGTATCCCCTGCTCACCGAGCTCTGGGTTGCGATCTTCCAGCGCGCACAAAGCCGAACCCTTGATAATCGGAATATCGTCGCCCGGATACTGATAGGAGGACAGCAACTCGCGCACTTCCATCTCGACCAGCTCCAACAGGTCGGGGTCGTCCACCATGTCCACCTTGTTCATGAACACCACCAGCGCCGGCACGCCAACCTGGCGCGCGAGCAGGATGTGCTCACGCGTCTGCGGCATCGGGCCATCGGCGGCGGAAACCACCAGAATAGCGCCATCCATCTGCGCGGCACCCGTGATCATGTTCTTCACATAGTCAGCATGGCCAGGGCAGTCGACATGCGCGTAATGCCGCGCCACGGTTTCATATTCAACATGCGCAGTGGAAATTGTGATGCCGCGCGCCTTTTCCTCCGGCGCCTTGTCGATCTGGTCATACGCCGTGAAGGTGGCGCCGCCGGACTTTGCCAGAATCTTAGTGATCGCGGCTGTCAACGACGTCTTGCCATGATCGACATGGCCGATCGTGCCAATATTGCAATGCGGCTTGTTCCGCTCGAATTTTGCCTTGCCCATCGTCTTCTCCGTGCAACCGTTCGGGTTGTGGGTGTATCTGTTAACTTACCAGCGGTAATGGCTGAAAGCCTTATTGGCTTCAGCCATCCGATGGGTGTCTTCACGCTTCTTCACCGCCGAGCCACGGTTATTCACCGCATCCAGCAGCTCGTTCGAGAGCCGGTCTTCCATCGTGTGCTCTCCGCGCTTGCGAGCCGCATCAATGATCCAGCGAATGGCCAGCGCCTGGCGCCGTTCCGTCCGCACTTCCACCGGCACCTGATAGGTGGCCCCGCCGACGCGGCGCGAACGCACCTCGATGGCCGGCTTCACGTTATCCAATGCTTCGTGGAACATCCGCACTGGGTCCGCCTGCGCGCCGCCTCGCTTCTTCAGCGAGTCGAGCGCACCATAAACGATGCCCTCGGTGGTGGATTTCTTACCATCATACATCAGCGCGTTCATGAAACGGCTGAGCACGACATCACCGAATTTCGCATCCGGCAGAATTTCGCGCTTAACGGCGCGGCGACGACGAGACATTACTAATTCCCTAAGTGGCGTGCGATCCGCACGGCATCCCCCTTACTTCGGCCGCTTCGCGCCATACAGCGAACGGCGCTGACGACGCTTGGCAATGCCCTGGGTGTCCAGCACGCCGCGCAGAATATGATAACGCACACCGGGCAAATCCTTCACGCGCCCACCGCGGATCAGCACCACGGAGTGCTCCTGCAAATTATGCCCTTCGCCGGGGATATAGCAGACCACCTCATAACCGTTGGTCAGCCGCACTTTTGCAACTTTACGCAGCGCCGAGTTCGGCTTTTTTGGGGTCGTCGTATACACGCGCGTGCATACGCCACGCTTCTGCGGGCAGCCTTCCAGCGCCGGCACTTTGTTCCGGCTCTTCTGCGGCTCCCGCCCATGGGCGATCAACTGGTTGATGGTCGGCATAGACCCTCTGTCCCGTATGTCTGTCCACGTGGCCTGCCCATGCGAACGCCTCGAATTTCGTGCTGCCTCGCAACATCCCCATGAACGAAACCCACAAGCAGCGGGACAATGCCCACCCTGCGGGGTTCGACCTGCTTGCGGCCTAGGCCCAACGGAAAAACATCCGCCGGCGGCGCCGCGAGCGCCAGGTAGCTGCGAAACACCGGCCCCCCGAAAACCACACGGGGTTGGCCAAGGGGCGGATAACTAGATGCCGGGGCAGGGCGAGTCAAGCGCGTCCGCGAAAAAACAGCTTCCAACGCCGCCATTTCGCCAGCCGGCCCGCAGGTTCCTCAATTCATCTAAAAAATTCAACCTGTTATCTGCAAGCCCGCCCGGCCCGCCTCCAGGGCGAATCGGCGCAACGTGGCCACCGGGCTGTCTGCCGCGGTTGCATCCCGCACTGCGCGGAACCGCACCGCGGTCTCCGCCGTCCCCAGCTCCAGCATTGCATAGCCACGCCGCTCGGCATCGGCGAAGCGAATATGCGGATTAGCCCCCAGCAGTGGCTGCAATTGCGCGTTATTCCACCCGTACGAGGAAATCGACGAACCAATGAACTCGCTAGCCACTACTGGCGCCTTCGGATCGGCAAAATCAGTCTTGATATCGGTGCCATAGAAACAATGCACATCACCGCCGAGAATCACCGGATTGGCCGTCTTGCGGCTAGCGATGAAGTCGATCAGACGCTGGCGCGCCGCCGGATAGCCATCCCACGCATCGGTCCACCAGCGCCGCTGGTCCGAAACACCTTGGCGGAATTCAGCAAACAAGGATTGCTGTATCAGCACATTCCACCGAGCCGTCGATCCCGCCAACCCGTCCTCCAGCCAGCGCTCCTGCGCCATCCCCAGCATGCTGCGGTCCGGCCGCAGCCGCTCGGTGCAGTCGGGCCCCACCGTGGCGCTACCCGCCCCCAGCTCCGGGCGCGGACAGGCCTGCCAGCTGCGATATTGCCGGTCATCGACCACGTGCAGCCGAGCTAGCCGGCCAAAATCAAGCCGCCGGTAGATCACCGCATCCGGCCCCACCGGGCGCTGGGCAGCGCGCAGCGGCATATGTTCCCAAAACGCCCGATAGGCCGCCGCCCGCCGCGCCAGGAACCCCGGTTGCTCGGCCCGCAGCCCCGGCATATCGGCGGCATAGTCGTTTTCCACCTCATGATCGTCCCAGGTGACAATCCAGGGCGCGGCGCAATGCGCCAACTGCAAATCTGGATCAGTCTTATATTGGGCATAACGCGCGCGGTACTCGGCCAGGGTCCGGCATTCGCCCCCGATATGCACCCGCCCTTCCAAGATTTGCCGGCCCGGCTTGCCATGCTCATAAATATAGTCTCCGACGAAGCAGATAGCGTCCGCCTCCTCGGCCGCCGCATGCCGCCAAGCGCCGAAATAGCCGTGCTGCCAGTTCTGGCAGGACGCCAGGATTAACCGCAGCCGCGCCGCCATCTCCCCCGCCGCTGGCGCGGTGCGCGCCCGCCCGACATCGCTAGCCTGCCCGCCAGCTACGAACCGGTACCAGTACCACGCCCCAGGCCGCAACCCGCCCACCTCCACATGAACGGAATGCACGGCATCGGGAAGCGCCATCGCCTCGCCCCGCGCCACGATGCGCGCAAACCCGGCATCCTCGGCCACCTCCCAGCGCACGGAGACCGGCTGATCCGGCATCCCGCCGCCCGCCAGCGGATCGGGTGCCAGGCGGGTCCAGATCACAAACCCATCCGGCACCGGATCGCCCGAGGCCACCCCCAGAGCGAATAATTGTGCGCCGGGCTGTGCCACACCGATCCCGGCCCGCGCCGTTACCAGCAGGGCCGGTGCCGCCCGCAGCAATCCCCGCCGACGCAGCATCACCCCCGCCTAACGCTGGCGCCAGGGCAACGCATCGGCCTTCCAGCCCGCCACCGCGCCGCGATGACCATCCGCATCCACCGGACCCTCAAACCCATCCGCCACGTTAAAAGCATGCGCAAACCCCGCATTCTGCGCCGCCACCGCCGCCGCCAGGCTGCGTACCCCACTCCGACAGATGAAATAAACCCTGTGCCGTTCGACCAGCCCAGCGTCGCGCAATTGCTGCACGAATCCGCCATTCGCCTTCATGGACGGATATATCTGCCAAGGAATCAGCCTAGTTTCCTTGCCGAGCCCCGACACATCCGGCACGCCAACAAAATTCCATTCCGCATCAGTGCGCACATCCACCAACACGGCTTCGGGGTCCGATTGCAGGGCTTCCCAGACCTGCACGGGCGGCACATTCTGTACCATATTCACCACTCCAGTTGATCAAACGGCAGGCTTCGCACAGCACGCCGCCCGGTTCAACCGCCTAACGAGAAAGGACGCGGATCATGGCTTCTCTGCACCCCGGCATCACCACCGATCTGATCGGTGCCATCGGCAACACGCCGCTGATCAAGCTGCGCGCCGCGTCCGAGGCCACGGGCTGCACCATCCTTGGTAAGGCTGAATTCATGAACCCTGGGGGATCGGTGAAAGATCGCGCCGGGCTCGCCATAATTCTCGACGCCGAAGCGCGCGGCGTGCTGAAACCGGGCGGCACCATCGTCGAGGGCACGGCGGGCAATACCGGCATCGGCCTGACCATCGTCGGCAATGCGCGCGGCTATCGCTGCGTCATCGTCATGCCGGAAACCCAGAGCCAGGAAAAAATTTCCTTCCTCCGTATGATCGGTGCTGATCTTCGCCTGGTGCCCGCCAAGCCGTATCGCGATCCTGGCAATTACGTCCATGTCTCCCGCCGCCTGGCGGAGGAAACCGGCGCAGTGTGGGCCAACCAATTCGACAACCTCGCCAACCGTGAAGGCCATCGTACCACCACCGGCCCCGAAATCTGGACCCAGACGGGCGGCAAAGTCGACGCCTTCACCTGCGCCTGCGGCACCGGCGGCACCCTCGCCGGCGTGGCACTCGCCCTGAAAGCCCGCAACCCAAAAGTTAAAATCGTCCTCGCCGACCCAGAAGGCAGCGGCCTGTACGGTTGGGTAAAAAACAACGACCTCACCATCACCGGCAGCTCCATCACCGAAGGCATCGGCCAGGGGCGCGTGCCGGACAACCTCACCAATGTCCCGATCGATGACGCCGTGCGCATCGGCGACGCCGAGGCCCTGCAACATATCTTCGACGTGATGATCCACGAAGGCATCTCCGTCGGTACATCCTCCGGGATTAATATCGCCGCCGCCGTCGCCATCGCCAAGAAAATGGGCCCTGGCCATACCATCGTCACCATCCTCTGCGACGGCGGATCCCGCTACCAATCCAAACTTTTCAATGTCGACTTCCTACGCAGCAAAAATCTGCCCGTGCCGAGCTGGATGGCCTGATGGCGAGGGCGTGGGGCGTGGGGCGTGGGGCGTGAGTGAAAGTAAGTAAGGTTAGGGGTTTGGGGGCAAAGCCCCAACCTTAACTGACTCTCACTCACACGCCCCGCGCCCTCGGCATCAAGGCCGTCCAGAGCCGGCGCAGGCCGGCGCGCTGTTGTTGCCAGTAGCCGCCATTGGCGAGTTTTTCGTCGCCGGAGGGATCGCCGGTGGGCAGATAGCGAGGCGAGAAATCAGCAGTGTGGAAGATCATATCCCACCAGGGCAGCACGGCGCCGTAATTGCAGGAATATCGCCCGGCGGCGCGCAACCCGTGATGCCGGCGATGAAAACGCGGGGAGATAAGGACGCGTTCGCCGATGGTGCCGAAGGACAGCCTAGTGTTGGCGTGCGACAGACTTTCCAGAAAGCGCAGCACCAGCACCAGCAGCGGGAATTGCATCGGCGGCACGCCGATCAACAGCGCAACAACGCCGAACCAGAAGAACGCGATGATATCATCCAGCAGATGATTGCGATCATCGGACCAGAAAGTCATTTGCCGCTGTGCATGATGCAATGCGTGCAGCGCCCACCACCAGCGATAGCGGTGTGAGAGCCAATGCCGCCAATACTCCACCGCGTCCAAGATGATGGCATATAGAATGAAAGTTAATATCTGCTGGCCCAGCAGCGACGGAAAAATCCGCTCCAGGGTTGGCGGCACCCAGCCGTGATCGGTGAGGAAGCCGTTCAGCGCCGTCTGCGCCTGCCAGAACAGCACGAAAGTGATCAGCGGCAGCACACCCACGCGGGAAATCACAGTATAGAGCACATCCACCCAGACGGCCTTATTATCCGCCCAACGTTCCACCGGCAGCCAGCGTTCCAGTGGCACGCAGACGGCGAAGGTGAGTGCCACTTGCACAGCGCCATACACGGCGAACAGCGCCCAACCGAAGGAAAGCTCTTCCCACACCATCAGACCGGCGGAATAGAGCAATGGCAGGAGCAGATTTTCCTGCAACCATCCGGCAATCAGATCGAGGCTTTCGATCATCGCGCCACCGCGTTAGGGCTGAGAAAAATGCCATGCGGTGACCGTCCCACGGTAATCGTTTCATAATTTCCACTCACCGGATCCAGCACCGCCACCCGCTCGGCAAAGCGCCGGGTAATCCATAATTTTCCATCGGGGGCGAAATCGATGCAATCGGGCCCGCTCGGTATCGCATAACGGCGCACGATGTTGAGCGTTTTCGGATCCAGCGCCATGGTCGCGCTATCGATGCGGCTATTCACCCAGATCACCTTGCCATCCGGCGAAGCCAGCACCTGATGCGTGCCGCGCCCGGTGACAATGCGCCGCTCCACCGCGCCATTGGCCGGATTCACCACCACCAGATCGTCGCTGCCCATATTGGCCACCAATAATTTTCCTTGATGCCACATCACCCCGGCGGGCGCCTTGCCCACCGGCTGCGTCCACAAGACTTCGAGCTTTGTCAGATCGATCGCGGCCAACTGATCTGTGCCTTGCAAAGTCACGAACACCCGCCCGGAATCCGGCGCATAGGCCAGATGGCTCGGCTTGGATTTTAGTGGAAACCGCTTGATCAGTAGCATGCGCGCCGCGTCGTAGACATCGACCTGCCCGCGCGCCAAGCCGTTCACCACCAGGAATTTGCCATTCGGCGAAAACCCCAGATGGTAGGGATTGGCAATCGGCAAACGACGTTTTACCACCCCGCTCAGCGGATCGAGCACGAACATCTCATTGGCCGAGGAATCGCCCACCAGTAATTCCTTGCCATCCGGCGTCGCCACCACATGATGCGGCTCGCGCAGCACGGGGATGCGGCGCAATTCAGTGCGGGTATCCATATCGATCACGCTGATCGATGCCGCGCCGGAGTTCAGCACATAGGCGACGCCGCCCGCGCGCACCGGTGTGGCGAGTAAAACCAGCCCCGCAAGTAAAACTGCTGCCCGTGTCGTCATCATCGCATTCACGTTTACGCGTCCTTCCGTTCCGCCTCCCGCGCCCCGCGCCCCGCGCGCGAACACGGCCGTGATCGAGGCAAACAGCACGCTGGCGGTGGTGGCGATCAGGGTATTGTCGGTGGCGGAATGCACGGCAAAGCCGGCCAGCACCTTACCCGCGCCCGTCCCCCAGCCCCAAACCAGCGAGGCGTCCCAGGCCGCCTGAAATAAGGGCCAGATCGCGTCCCGGCCAGATAGATGCGCCGCCTCGGCCCCCAACAGATTGAGCACCCGCATCTCATTTAGCCAGCCAGCCGCCGCGAACAACCCAACCGCAACCAGCCCGCCGCCAAGCAAAAACGGCACCCGCCGCGCCCAGCCAAACCGCGCCGCTGGTAACGAAACCAGCGCCAGCCCGACCACCACGACCCCAATCGTCAGCGGCCCACGCGCCCCGCTCAGCAGCAGAATAAGAAGATTAAGCACCAACGCGAACCCGCCGAGAAAGGCCGGATGCCCCGCCCCCTGCAGCCGCCAGCCCATTCCCTCCACCAGCACCGGCCGCAGCCCGGCACCGGCCAACCCCCGACCCAGCCCCACCGGCATAACCGGTATCAGCAACACCGCTGCCGCAAAGACCTGCGCCGTAGACCATGCATCACCTCGGCGCCGAACATCGCAACTAACGCCAGCGCCGGGTTGAACCCGTCCCCAACCAGGCGGAACCGCCGGGCGAACCAGTCCGGAGGGGGCAGCGACGGTCAATGGAAACGCAGCCACTAGCATGCCCCTTACATAGCACGGTTCAACCCCGCGCCGGCAGGGGCAGCACGCACCCGCGCCGGGTGGGGTGATCTGAAGAAAAATTGGGGCTTTGCCCCCAAACCCCCACCAGGGAGCGGTGCTCCTTAGCGGGGTTCGGGGCAGAGCCCCTACCTTCCCCTTCCTACAGCCCCACCCAGCACGGGTGCAGTGTGGCATCCCAGTCCAGGTACCCTGCATCGGCGTCGATTCCGTGGGCGGCCAGGGCTGGGGCAAGGAGTTTGGCTGGTTGATCCGCTGCCAGGGCGATGGCCGCGCGGGGCTCGGCCAATCCCCACGCCACCAGATTGCGCACTGCCTGATCCAGACACAGGGCCGAGCCCGCCAGGGTTGGTTCGCCCGGCACGCGCACGCTGCCATCCGCCGTGCGCTCGATTCGCATGCCAGCGAAGTCATGGATGCCCACGGGCGCGGCAGCGGCGGCCGTCGCATCAGTGACGAGAATGCTCCGCGAGAGTGTCTTGGCACGCAGAAACACGCGTAGCGCGGCCCGCGGGATATGGGTTCCATCGGCGATGAAACTCGCCGTCAGCCCGTCCTCGGCTAATTGTGCCATCAGCGGGTTGGCGAATTTATGCACAGGCGCCGATATCGCGTTGCCGAGATGCGTGCTCAATCCCGCCCCTGCTGCCACTGCCGCGCTGATGTCCGCCGCACTGGCCAGGGTGTGGCCCAAGGCCACCAGCTTGCCTTGCGCCCGCGCGGCGCGGATGAAATCGACAGCTCCCGCCACCTCCGGCGCGAGGGTGATCAACAGGATGGGCCGCTGCAGCCCCGCCTGCAGCCACGCCAATAGCTCCGGCCGCGCAGGCCCCATCGCCGCTGGCGGATGGCACCCGGCGCTGCCTGGGGATGGATTGAGAAACGGCCCCTCCAGATGAAACCCCGGTACCATGGCTGGACCCAGCCGGCTATGCGCCACCGCCCTGTCCAGCGCAGCGAATCGCGACCCAAGTTCGTCGTCCGTTGCCGTTATCAGGGTCGGCAGACACAGCCCCACCCCGGCTTCGCGCATCGCCGCCAGCGCATGATCCAGCGCGTCCGCCGTCAGCCCCGCATCGTTGAAATCGACGCCGGCATAGCCGTTGACCTGTAAATCGATCAAACCCGGGGTGACACACTCCGCCATGGCGGCGCAAAATCCTTTTTAATGTTCTCTTTATGTTCTTGACTTGTCTGCTCAGATTTGCTGTCCTGCATCGGAACGGAGCAAGAACGCCAGCATGCGCTATGACCTGGAAACTGACAAGGACCAACTGGCGGCCCTGGACCGCGCTGGCATGGCGGACCCCGCTCCGACGCCGCTGCTGCCCGTCCTCGCCATGCGTGGGCGCGGCGCCACATTAAACCCGGCAGCACGCTTCGATCGGCAATCCGTGCAGGCCTTCGACGATGGCTGGGAGACCCTGGAGACGGACGAGGCCCTAACCCCAAAAACCACCCTGACGCGCGACGCCACACGCAGCGCCATCAGCTGGAACGACAGTCCCGATCTCGGCTTCGATCGCTCGATAAACCCCTATCGTGGCTGCGAACATGGCTGCGTCTATTGCTATGCGCGCCCCACGCATACCTATCTCGGCTACTCCCCCGGCCTCGATTTCGAGACCAAGCTGATCTTCAAGCCGGAAGTCGGCGAATTGCTGGAAAAGGAGCTGCGCAAGCCCGGCTATACGGCCCAGGTGATGGCGCTCGGTACCAATACCGATCCCTATCAACCGGTCGAACGCTCGTTGCAACTGACCCGCACGGTGCTGGAGGTGCTGGAGCGTTTCAATCATCCGGTTTCCATCGTCACCAAATCAGCAGGCGTGCTGCGCGATCTCGATATTCTATCCCGCATGGCGCGGCGGAAGCTGGCGAGAGTGTATTTGTCCGTCACCACGCTCGACCCCGTGCTGGCGCGCAAGATGGAACCGCGCGCCGCTACCCCCGTGCGCCGCTTGCAGGCAGTGACGGAGCTGACCCGCGCCGGCATCCCCGCCGCGGTGATGGTGGCCCCCATGATCCCCGGCCTGAACGATGCCGAGCTGGAAAAACTGGTCGAATCCGCCGCCCGCGCCGGGGCGCGGGAGGTGCGCATGATTCTGCTCCGCCTGCCGCATGAATTGCGCGAACTCTTTACCGACTGGCTGCACACGCATTACCCAGACCGAGCCAAGCATGTGCTGAACCTGATTCGCGAAACCCGCGCCGGCGCCTTGAACGAATCGGAGTTTCACCAGCGATTCGCTGGCACCGGCGTTTATGCCGAACTGCTGCGCAAACGTTTTACCCGCGCCGCCCGCCAATGGGGCCTGAACATGGAACGCAAATCGCTCGATTGCAGCCAATTCGCCGTCCCTTGCGCCGCGAAGGCGGAAGCAGATAAACAGCTTTTGCTTTTTTAGAGCATTTGTCGCTCACGCTAAGTCGGCACCGGCCCACTCCCCCACCTGACCACCCATAGAAGTGTAAGCTCGTTGGGTGGCCGGGTAGGGGAGCGGACCGGTGCCGGCTTAGGTGGCGACAACTCAAAGGTTGAACCCGCACCCTGGATCGGCCATGGTGACCGCGTCCCAGCCACCCGGCGCGGGAGAGAGCGGGTGCAACACCCGCCGCCGAAGGCGCAACCGGCCCCCGGAAACGCTCAGGCAAAAGGACCGCACCGGGATAAAGGGATCTCTGGAAAGCCGGTTCCCCAGACCATCGGGGCCGCACCGACGGAGTAAGGGTGCTGGACTGTGATCGTGCGAGGCGGCTGCGCCGGAGCACGTTAATCACAATCCCGGACAAAGCCCCCGAATCTCTCAGGTTCCTAGACAGAGGGGGGTCGCACCCGCGCACGCTCCGGCATTTTGCCGGCGCAGCGTCGCACCAGGAGCGACCAGTTGGCTGACACACCCGACCACACCAACAACCTACACACCACGCCGCTGGACGCGCTGCATCGCGAACTGGGGGCGCGCATGGTGCCCTTCGCCGGCTACGCCATGCCCGTGCAGTACGATTTCCGCGACGCGATGGCCGCAAGATGTAAGGGCGGCGTCCTCGCCGAACATCTGCATTGCCGTGCTAGCGCCGGCATGTTCGATGTCTCGCATATGGGCCAAGCCAGCCTGCATGGTGCCGAGGCCGCCGCCGCGCTCGAACGCCTGGTCCCTGGCGATATTCTGGGGCTGCGCCAAGGCCGGCAGCGCTACACCCTACTCACCAGCCCAGCCGGCGGCATCATCGACGATCTGATGGTCGCCAAACTGGCCGAGGACCGCTTGTTCCTGGTGGTGAACGCCGCGCGCAAGGATGTAGATTTTGCCCATCTGCGCACCCATCTGCCCGCCAGCGTTACTCTAGAGGAACATCCCGACCGCGCGCTGATCGCCTTGCAAGGCCCGCTGGCCGCCAGCGTGATGGCAAAACTCTGCCCGCCAGCCGCCGCCCTGCCCTTCTTGGGGGTCACCATCGCCCCCATCGGCGGCATCCCCGCCATGCTCTCACGCTCCGGCTACACGGGCGAGGACGGGTTCGAAATATCGGTTAGCGCGCCAGACGCCGAACCGCTCGCCCGGCTCTTGCTGGAACAGCCAGAAATCATCCCCATTGGCCTTGGCGCCCGCGATTCGCTGCGCCTGGAGGCCGGACTTTGCCTCTATGGCCACGACATCGATGAGACCACCACGCCGATCGAGGCTGGCCTGACCTGGGTGATCGGCAAGCGGCGCAAGATGGAATGGAGTTTTCCAGGCGCAATGGCCATGCGCGACCAGTTGGATAATGGCGCGCCCCGGCTGCGCGTCGGCATCCGCCCCGATGGCCGCGCCCCGGCGCGCGAGGGCACCACGATCCACGCCCCGGACGGTACCGAGGCCGGCCGCATCACCTCCGGCGGCTTCGCACCCAGCGTCGGGGCACCCATCGCCATGGGCTATGTCCGCCGCGACCTCGTCGCCGATGGCAGCACGGTACAGCTGATGGTGCGCGGCAAACCAGTGCCCGCCCATATCGCCCCAATGCCCTTCCACCCGCACCGCTACGTTCGTTAGAGGAACTTCCCATGCACGAAACCCGTTATTCCAAAGACCATGAATGGATACGCCTGGATGGCGACGTCGCCACCGTGGGCATCACCGATCACGCGCAGGAAGCCTTGGGCGATGTGGTGTTCGTCGAACTCCCCGAACCCGGCCGCGCAGTGGATGCGGGGGAAGCCTGCGCCGTGGTGGAAAGTATCAAGGCAGCATCAGATGTCTATGCCCCGCTGGCCGGTACCGTTACGGAACACAACGCCGCCATCGTTGACGATCCGGCTAAAGTAAATGCGGCGGCGAGCGGAGATGGTTGGTTTTTTAAATTTAAACTATCCGACCCCACCGCCTTTACCACCCTCCTCACGGAAGCCGAATACAAAGCTTTTTTGGAGACTCAGTGATGACCGACGCATTGGCGGAGCTTGCAACCCTGGAAGTCGCCGACAGTTTCATCGCCCGCCATATCGGCCCGTCCGAGAGCGATATCACCGCCATGCTGCATGCGCTGGGTGTTGCAACGCTCGATGATCTGGCGGCGAAAACCGTGCCCGGCACGATCCGTACCAATCAGACAATGAACCTGCCGCCCGCCATCGACGAAGCCGCCACCATCGCCGAATTGCGCACCCTGGCGGCCCAGAACATAAGTAAGAAATCCCTCATCGGCCTCGGCTATCACGGCACCGTCACGCCGCCTGTTATTTTGCGTAACGTACTGGAAAATCCGGGCTGGTATACCGCCTACACGCCCTATCAGGCGGAAATCGCACAGGGCCGGCTGGAGGCTCTGGTCAATTTCCAGACCATGATCTGCGATCTGACGGGTATGGAAATCGCCAACGCCTCGCTGCTCGACGAAGCCACCGCCGCCGCCGAAGCGGTAGCGATGGCCCATGCGCTGTCGAAAATTAAATCTGATATCCTGGCCATGGCGCGCGATGTGCATCCGCAAACCCGTGCGGTGATCGCCACCCGCGCCAAGCCCGTCGGTATCACCCTGATCGATGTGGATCCTGGCGATATCACGGCGATCCGCGCTGCCAATCCCTTCGCGCTGTTGCTGCAATATCCCGGCTCCACGGGTGAAATCCGCTCCCTGGAACCGGAAATTGAGGCCATCCACGCCACCCAGGGCCTGGCCATCGTCGCCGCCGATCCGTTGTCGTTGGCACTGTTGACGCCACCGGGCGAAATGGGTGCCGATATCGTTGTTGGCTCGGCGCAGCGCTTTGGCGTGCCGATGGGGTTTGGCGGCCCA